>CAZBKR010000026.1:0-16245 GCA_964492455.1 uncultured Oscillospiraceae bacterium | reverse complement strand
AAGACATCGCCCTTTCACGGCGAAGACAGGAGTTCGATTCTCCTACGGGTCACCACTATACACGGGTGCTTAGCTCAGCTGGGAGAGCACATCCTTCACACGGATGGGGTCGTAGGTTCGAGTCCTATAGTACCCACCACCGCGGGATTAACTCAGTGGTAGAGTGTCACCTTGCCAAGGTGAAAGTCGCGAGTTCGAATCTCGTATCCCGCTCCATCGGCACCATAGCCAAGCGGTAAGGCAGAGGTCTGCAAAACCTTTACCCCCAGTTCGAGTCTGGGTGGTGCCTCCAAGAAGACGGGAGATCCCGGTCCGGCGTGTGGCCGGTCCGGGATTTTTCGATGTGCTGCCAGGGCGCAAATAGACCTTACATCCATTCCCGGTTGGAATAAAGCAGCGGCGGGGTGAATTTCATGGAACTGGACAAAAGAAACGCATGGGTCGAATTTTTCGCCAGCTATAACCACGCGCTGGGCGAATCATTCGATACTGAACTGGAAGGCATCGACGATCCGGAAATCATGGATGCGCCCGGTTTCGATGACGCCATCCGTGAAAGGGTTCTGCAGGGGATGGAAGACTGGTACATACATCCCCTCGCCGCCACGGGCGGATCGACACCACGTGAAATGGTTGAACGGATTGATTCTCTGGACGAAGCGATGGAGATCTTTCTGCTGGCCTCATCACAATGTGACGAGGAACTACCCGATCCGCTTCGGACGAAACTGGGAACCTTCGGAACCGATGCAATCGACCGGTTGCTGCCGTTGCTCTTTGGTACTCCATGGGATGCTGTCGATGAAACCGCGGAGGAGAGACCGGACGAAATGCTGGCCGCTGCGGCCGGATTGCGTCTGCTGGGGGATTGGGGCGCAGCGGATCCTTTCGAGTTGATTCTATCCCGTTTTGTTTCTGTGGAACAGCCGGACGAAATGATCTGCGAAGCGTTTGTATCCTACTGCAACGGAATCGGACCCGTATCTGCCGGCCCGATTGCCGACATGCTGTTCCAGGCTTCCGCCGCCGGCCATCCGATGACAGGTGCGTATGAGTATCTGGTCATTGCGCTGTCCGAAGTCGGCCGGAAACAACCTTCCGATCATGTGTTTCTATGCCTGCGGGAATGTTTCCGCAAGATGGAACGGAAAGTCATCGGGGCGATCTGTCTCGGGGATTATGGAGACGGGCGCGCGATTCCCGCACTCAAGGGATATGTGGATCGACACATTGACCAGATCGATCGTCAGTTGTATTACGAGATTCTATCATCCATCAAACGCCTGGGAGGCGATGTCTCCGACATGCGCGATCCGTTTGGCGGATCGCAGCGGCTGAGAAATCCGATTAAACAATGAGTGTGCAAAGCTTGATTTTGCGCGTGGATACAAGCAAATTGGCGATTGACAGCCCCCACGGATATTTCGTATAATTGCCGCTGTATCCTATAAGTGCGGGATTAACTCAGTGGTAGAGTGTCACCTTGCCAAGGTGAAAGTCGCGAGTCCGAATCTCGTATCCCGCTCCAAAAGAGACCGTCCATCCATGGACGGTCTCGCTTATTTACAGAGGGTATCCTTGTCCGTGCGCGGAGGGGACAAGGCACGGATATGGTATGATGGATTGGCAGAAAAACCGTGTCGGGGTGCGTAAAGCCCGGGCACATTTCCCGCTCAGCGGGACAGGAGGCAAGCATCGTGCCGACCCATGTGACCCTTCAACAAATCATTGACGAATTTGAATTGGAGACGGTATGTGCGTATGGTGAACCGGCATCAATCCGGATCGAAGTCGCAGACGTCACCCGGCCCGGACTCCAGCTGGCGGGCCATTTTGCTCATTTTGGCCCGGACCGTATTCAGTTGATCGGCAACATGGAAACCGCCTATCTGGATTCGCTGTCGTCCGAAGAGCGGCTGGCGCGTATCGACGCGCTTTTCTCGCGTGGGATACCCTGTATGATCCTGACCCGGCAGCACGATGTGTTTCCCGAAATGGAGCATTGCGCCGAGCGGTATGCAATCCCGATTCTGAGAACCAACGAAATCACTTCTGAATTTATGAGTTCGCTCATCAAATATCTCAACGTAGAGTTGGCTCCCCGGGCCTCCCTGCACGGCGTGCTGGTTGAGGTGTACGGCGAAGGTATCCTCATTCTCGGGGAGAGCGGCGTCGGCAAGTCGGAAACCGCGCTCGAAATCGTCAAACGCGGCCACCGTCTCATCGCAGACGATCTGGTCGAAGTGAGGCGGGTTTCGGACACAACGCTGCTCGGGCGTGCTCCCGAAATCATCCGCCATCTGATCGAAATCCGGGGTGTCGGTATCCTCGACGTCAAAGAATTGTATGGCGTCTCCTCGGTCAAAATGCAGGAAAACATCCACTTTGTCATCAATCTGGAATTGTGGGATGAAAAAAAGAATTATGAACGGGTGGGTGTGAATGACGAACACACCGATATTCTGGGTATCGACGTCCCGTCCATCACGATTCCGGTCCGTCCGGGGCGAAACCTGGCGATCATCGTCGAGGTCGCAGCCATCAATTTCAGACAGAAACAGATGGGCTATAACTCCGCAAAAGCCCTGATGGAACGTGTGTTTGGGAACTCAAAAAACCATGGCGCAAACGGAACGAGCTGATTGTGAACCGGACGTGCGTCCGGACAACGAACCCCGATTGGCAGTAACGGGCGGAGGGTATGGGGAGATCCTGCGTGATGCTGGATTGCCCGGACAATCCGACGGACGCCTGCGTTTCGGCGAAAGCATGGCACGCATGACGACTTTTCGTGTCGGCGGACCGGCCGACGCCGTTTTGTTGCCGTCCGGACCGGATGAGGTGGCCGTGGCGATTCGTCTGTGCCGTGCCAGAGACATCCCGGTCACGATTCTGGGCAATGGTTCCAACGTAGTGGTTGCGGATGCGGGCATACGTGGGCTGGTCATCGTGTTCGGTCAGCCGTATGCGCAGTTCGATATACGGGAAGAGGACGATGGCCTCTACTCGATCCGGGCCGGTGCGGGTGCGTTGCTTTCCGGTGTGGCAACCCGTTGTGCGGCAGCGGGTTTGGCCGGGATGGAATTTGCCTGCGGTATTCCCGGTTCGGTTGGCGGTGCTGTATTTATGAATGCCGGCGCATATGACGGCTGTATGGCGGATGTTGTAGCCGAGACGCGCGTGATGGGGTCTGCTCTGACACCGCGCACCGTCGTCGCTTCGGAACATCGCTTCGGCTATCGGACGAGTGCGCTGATGGGAAACGGCGCGATTATTCTCGAAACACGATTGCTGCTCCGGCGCGGGGATCCCGAGCGGATTCAAGCCCGTATTGCCGAACTGGGCGCGAGGCGCAGACAGTCTCAGCCGCTGGAGTGGCCCAGTGCGGGCAGCGTGTTCAAACGGCCTGCGGGATATTATGCCGGCAAATTGATCGCGGACAGCGGATTGCGCGGATTGCGCGTGGGCGGTGCCCAGGTGTCGGAAAAACATGCCGGATTCATCGTGAATACTGGTGGAGCCAGTGCGGCGGATATCCGCATGCTTGCGGACCGCGTTGCTGCCTCCGTGCTGGAACATACCGGTGTGCCGCTGGAAACGGAAATCCGCTTTATCGGAGATTGGTAAGCAAAAGCAGGCAGAGTGTCCTGGCAGGGAGGGGACGGATGGAAGTCGTTATTTTGACCGGGATGTCCGGTGCGGGCAAGAGTTTTTCGGCAAAGTGTCTTGAAGACATGGGCTACTTTTGCGTCGACAATCTGCCCCCTCCCATGGTTCCCGAAATGATCCATGCGTTCGCCCAGGGTGGTAAGGCCGGAGTCTCGATCGACAAACTCGCATTCGTCGTGGATATCCGGAGTGTCGATATGTTTCAGGGTCTGATTCCCGCGCTTCAGAAGGTTTTTGATACCGGGATTCTCTGCACATTGATTTTTCTTGAGGCGGATACTGCTGAACTGATCTCGCGCTACAAGCAGACGCGCAGAAACCACCCGCTCGCCAAAGACACGAGCCTGCCCGACGCGATCGAAGAAGAACGCAGGCGTCTGCTGCCGCTCAAGTCATATGCCACCGAAGTCATCGACACCTCCAGACTTTCGCCGTCGGAACTTCGTGACCGGCTTCACCGTATACTGATCCATGACGAGGATGGCAGCCGGATGTCGATTCTCATCCAGTCGTTCGGGTTCAAGTACGGGTTGCCTCCCGATTCGGATATCGTGCTGGATGTACGGTTTATACCAAATCCGTTCTACAAGCGGGAATTCAGGATGCTGAGCGGCTTAGACGCGGAAGTCAGTCAGTATATCCGCTCTTTCGAGGAGACCGCCGTTTATATGGATCTGCAGGAGAAAATCCTGCTGTACACAATCCCTTTCTATCAACGGGAGGGAAAACAGCGACTGGTCATCTCCATCGGTTGTACGGGCGGCCGGCACCGGTCGGTCGCGATGGCGGCCGATATGGCCGCACGTCTCAAGCCGGCGGGATTTCCCGTGATCCTGATTCATCGGGATATTGACAAGGACCCGCGAGAAAACCGGGAAGACGGCGCATACGAATCGCCCGAGGCGGGACCTGCAGCCAAAGAGGAATAACAATCCGATGAAACATGTTGGCGCCACCATTCAACAACGTCTGGACTCCTATCTTGCCAGACCCGAATATGGTCCCGAAACCGTTGTCATCGGAGGCGGGACGGGATTGTCCACAATGCTGCGTGGTCTCAAACGGTATACTCACAATCTGACGGCGATTGTCACGGTCGCTGACAATGGCGGCTCCTCCGGAATGCTCCGGGAGGATCTCCGCATGCTGCCACCTGGAGACATCCGCAACTGTATCCTGGCACTGGCTGAAACCGAACCTCTGATGAACGAACTCATCCGGTACCGGTTTACGGACGGACGTTTGAAAGGACAGAATTTCGGGAATCTTTTTATTGCTGCTCTGACCTCGGTTACGGGTAATTTTTACGAAGCGGTCTGTGCGTTTTCCCAGGTGCTGGCAATCACGGGACGGGTGCTTCCGGTCTCTTTGCAGGATATCCAGATCTCAGCGCGATTGGCGGACGGAACGGTCATCGAAGGGGAGAGTTCAATCGGAGACCGTGTGCCGGATCGGAACAATGAGATCCGGGAGATCCGGATGGTGCCGGATGACGCCGAACCGATGAAGGAAGTCGTACAGGCGATTGATAGCGCTCACGTAATCGTTCTGGGCCCGGGTAGCCTATACACCAGTGTGATCCCCAATTTGCTTTTTTCTCCCGTCCGGGAAGCGATCCTGCGCAGCAGCGCACCACGCATCTATGTGTGCAATGTCATGACACAACCCGCCGAAACGTGTGGATATGACGCGTGGCGACACGTCGAAGCATTACTGCAGCACATGGACCGGACGTCTCCCGCGGGGTTTCTGGATTGCTGCATCGTAAACAGCAACGGATCCGCATTGTCCGCGCCTTTACTAGCGCGCTATGCGGCGGAGCAATCGGAACCGGTCGGAATGGCAGTCGCACAACTGGAGCAGGCAGGGTTGGATGTGGTTGAAGCCCCTCTTGCAGTGGAAGACGGCGACAAGATCCGGCACGACAGCGATCTTTTGGCACGCACGGTCATGGCCGCGGCCGCTGAGTGCGGCCGGGCGCGGACGGAGGAAACCATTCCGGATGGCGTTCTCGCATAATGTGAAAGACGAATTGATCCGTCTGGATCCCCATACGGATTGCTGTAAAGAATCGGAGACGCTGGCTGCGCTTGCACTGGCCGCCCGTCTGACCCCGCACGGGATCTTGTTGAACACCTCGTATCCTTCTTATGCCGCACGCTGGGCCGGACAGATCACCTCCCTGTCCGGCGCGAAGCCTGTTCTGCGCCGCGAGGGCGGGCATCACCAGGTCGCTCTGGAAGATACGGATGCCTGCGCGCGGATGGGGGTGTTGCTGGAACGGCATGGATTCGATCCACTGACCCACGCTTTGTCCGCGTCTTCGTTTGGTTCACCCTGTTGCCGTCGTGCAGCACTGCGAGGCATGTTTCTTGCCGGCGGATCGATCGGGGACCCCGGCAAAGGATACCATCTGGAAATCATCAGTCGATACGAAGCTCCCGTGCAACTGGCTGCCCGACTGATGCGTACCGAGGGGATCCGGCCGCATCTGGCAGCCCGCCAGCCGTTCTATATGGTTTATCTCAAGGACGGCAGTCACCTGGCGGATTTTTTGCGTGCGACAGGGGCGCACGCAGCTTTGTTGTCTTTTGAGACTCTCCGGGTAGAAAAAGATATGCGAAATGCAGTCAACCGGGTCGTCAATTGCGATACCGCCAACTCCACAAGAGTCGCGAATGCGTCTGCGCGCCAGCTGGATTTGCTCCGCGAGATGGACAGAAACGGGGGTTTATCTGTTCTTCCGGAAGATCTGCGTGAAGCGGCACGCGTGCGGCTTGCGCATCCGGGCTTGTCCATTCGCGAACTCGGGGAGCGGTTGTCACCTCCAATCGGCAAATCGGGCATGAGTCACAGATTGCGTAAACTGGAACAGATCGTGCGCGAACAGATACGGCCTCGCGGAGATGGAATTGCGGATTTGGAAGCCGGAGTGGAAGAGAACCGGATATAGCTCGGAGGAAGTGATATGAATATACGCACACAACGGTTGCTTGGCACCGCGATTGTCGCCATGGCTTCTGCAGTGATCGGAGCGGCCGTGACCGGCGCGGTGTTTCTTGGAGGGTTGATTCCTGCCGGATCGGAACCCGCCGGATCCCTGCCGGTATCGACCACAGCGTTGCCTGCCCTTACCGTGACTCCCTCGGTGCCTGGCGATGAAGCCCGCCCGGAGTATGAAACCACCGTGATGCGCGTTGCGGAAGAAGCAGGCCCGTCCATCGTCGGCATTTATGTCGAGATCCCGTCCGGGCTTTTGTTCGCCGAAACCGGGTCAGGTTCGGGGATCGTCATGTCCGAAGACGGTTATATTCTGACCAACAACCACGTCGTTTGCGACAGCGCCGGCAACTATGTCAACGGGACTCAATTGACGGTTTATCGTACAGACGGCAGGGAAACATATCCCGCCCGGCTGGTCGGTCGCGATGCGCAAACCGATCTGGCGTTGTTGAAGATCGATGAAACCGGGTTATCAGCAGCCCGATTCGGAGACTCTGATGCCATTCGGGTGGGTCAGTTGACTGTTGCCATCGGAAACCCCGCCGGACTGGAATTTATGGGTTCCGTGACGTCAGGTGTGATCAGCGGGCTGGACCGTGAAGTTGTGCTCGAAAGCGGTGTAGCGATGCAGTTGATCCAGACTGATGCCGCGATCAATCCAGGCAATTCCGGCGGTGCGCTCCTGGACTCCATGGGCCGGGTCATCGGAATCAACAATGCCGGACTCGCAAAGGATGAATACGAAGGTGTGAATTTTGCGATCCCCTCCAATTTGGCGCTCCGCATTTTTGATGATTTGAAGGCGGGTACCGGCCAGGCGGCCAGGCCTTATCTGGGTGTTACGATTCTGCAGGACGCGGAGTATGAAGGCTTGCGCGACCAGTACGGACTTCCGGAACGCGGTGTTTATATCGCACGTATTGCGGAGCAAGGTCCCGCCTGGAAAGCAGGTGTGGAACCCGGAGATGTCATCACCGCCTGGAACGGTGAACCGGTGGACAGTCTCGCCGCGCTGACGGGCGCCCTCGAAGCCCATAAACCCGGAGACGAGATCATTGTGACTCTCTTCCGTCCTGAAGACGGGTACCGCGAGATGGAAATCACCCTGGGTGAACGGTTTGACTGATTCTCAATTTGTATGAGGTGTTTCATTCCCGGGTACTTGTGCACGGGTTTTTTCGCGTTATAATATGAATACATGCTCATATAAGAATGCGATAAGGAGCGAATGACCCGATGGACAAGAAAAATCAACACACATCGGAAGCCGGCCGGTTGATGCCGGAGATTGCTGAACTGTTTAAAGTACTGGGGGATCCCACCCGACTCCGAATCATAGAAGCACTGGATGGAACGGAATGTTGCGTACAGGAGCTGGAAGAATTACTGGACATGAGCCAGTCTGCGGTATCCCACCAGTTACACACCCTCAGGCTGGCCCGGCTTGTACGTTTGCGCAGGGAAGGAAAAAATCGGTACTACACACTGGACGATGAGCATGTCGAACGGATTTACAGAATCGCTGCGGAACATGTAAAGGAGAGTCGACCGTATGAAAAGACATAAGGAATCAACACCGGAATGTACGTGCGCGGCGGAATGTGTGGAAAGGGAAGGATACGCGTGTTCTGTCTGTGCGCATTGCGGACAGGAGCAGGAGACATCCGGTCCCCGCTGGCGGCAGGTGTCGATATGGATACTGGGAGGTCTGGCGGCAGCGGGAGCACTACTGCTGCCGATCGGGACGACATCGCGTCTCTTCCTTTATGTGATCGCCTATCTTGCCTTTGGTGGTGTGATATTGCTCCGTGCAGTACGGGGCATACTGCGTGGCAGGTTGTTTGATGAAAACACTCTTATGGCAATTGCGACGCTTGCGGCTTTTGCGATTGGGGAATATCCGGAAGCAGTCGCAGTGGCTCTGTTTTACCGCATCGGCGACGCGTTGCAGGAGCGTGCGGCCGACCGCTCACGCGCTTCGATCCGTTCGCTGGTCGCGTGGCGGCCGGATACGGTCATTCGGTTGTACGGAGAAGATACTCAACTGGTCGCTCCGGAGGAAGTGATGCCGGGAGATCACATCCTGGTTCGCCCCGGAGAGCGCATTTCCATAGACGGCCGTGTGGTCACCGGAGAATCTTCACTGGATGTCTCGGCTTTGACAGGGGAGGCGTTGCCTCGCGATGTTGTGCCGGGAGACGAAGTGCTGTCCGGGAGTGTGAACGGAGGGGGTTCTCTGGAACTGGAAGTTTTGCGGCATTACCGGGATTCCGCTGCATCCCGCATACTGGACTCTGTCGAGCGGTCCGCGGCGCGCAAAGCCCGGGCCGAACGATTTATCACGAGATTTGCCAGGATCTATACACCGGCTATGGTCGCGATTGCCTTTGTAATGGCCGTCGGCATGCCGCTGTTGACCGGGGATCCCTGGCGGGACTGGATCTACCGGGCCTGTATGCTGCTGGTGGTGTCTTGCCCATGCGGACTGGTCCTGTCGGTTCCATTGGGATATTTTGCCGGGATCGGAGCCGCTGCACGCAGGGGAATTCTGGTCAAGGGCGGGATGCATTTAGACCGGTTGGCGGCGGTTCGCACCCTGGCATTTGACAAGACCGGGACACTCACGCACGGGAGTCTCCGGGTGTCGGCTGTCGAAGCAGCACAGGACGGTCCCCTGGACCTTGCCGGACTGCGGCGGTATGCCTATATCCTCGAACGGCATTCCACACACCCTGTAGCCATTGCGCTTTCGGATGCTTTTGCAGACGTGGCTGAATCGCCTGCTGGTATGCCGGAGGTCTCACAGATTCGTGAATGGGCGGGCAGAGGGATGGAAGCGGCCGTTGAAGGTCACGTCGTGCTGGGGGGGAATCCGGTATTTCTAGCCACGAGGGGCGTGTCCGGACTTCCGCTGCCGGATCGTGGATCAGATTCGGCAGAGGGAGCTTTTGTGATTGACGCACAGCGGTCCGTGCTGTTTGCGGTGGATGGAAGGTACGCCGGTCGTGTGGCACTGGAAGACCGGATTCGTTCGGATGCTGCGACGGCGGTGCAAACCTTGCGGGATCTCGGTGTGGGCCGAATTGTGATGCTGACCGGCGACTCGGAGGATGCTGCGCGAATTGTCTCCGCTACTGTCGGTGTAGAGGAATACCACGCGCATCTGCTGCCAGATGACAAAGTGACCCGGATCGAAGGACTGATCCGTGAACAGGCCGGTGCGGGGACGGTAGCATTTGCCGGGGACGGAATCAATGATGCGCCGGTCCTTGCACGTGCGGATACCGGTATCGCTATGGGGGCTGCCGGTTCGGATGCGGCGGTCGAGAGCGCGGATATCGTGATTCTGTCGGACCGGCTGGGCCGGATCGGAGAGGCCATCCGGATCGCCCGCAAGACGGCCCGGGTGGCACGCCAGAATGTCGCCGTCTCCCTTGCGGTCAAGGCCGGGGTGCTGTTGCTGGCTTCCGCTGGATGGGGAGGGATCTGGCAGGCTGTGTTTGCGGATGTCGGCATCGGTCTGATTGCGGTTCTAAACGCGCTACGGGCGTCCCGGATATAAAAAACGTTCCGCCTTTTTGGCGGAACGACGAATAGCAATAGTTCTTCCGGAGGACAAGAAAGTCAGGTTGCCGCTTTCTTTTCCTCCGCCTTTTTTTCCCTCACGAACTTGGCCGCCGCCAGCCCGGCCGCGGCACCTTCTCCAACCGCAACCGAGATCTGTAAAATTCCGCCGGTACAGTCGCCCGCCGCGAAAAATCCCGGCAGGTTGGTGCGCCCGTCCCGATCGATCCGGATCGCGTTGCCTGTCGTTTCAATCCCGAGTTTTAGCGCAAAATCTGTCGCCGAAGCGGTACCTTCCGCAACGAAGATACCGTCCACGCGGGTACGGCAGCCGTCTTCGAATACGATCTCTCGCAACACCGTGCCGTCGCCGTCGACTTTGGCCAGAGGTCGCTCGTCGACCGATGTTTTATCAGGCAATGCCGCAAGAGGTTTCACGAGCGCGAGGGGACGGCCATTAGTCAGCCAGAAAATGGTACCGGCAAACGGAATCAAGTCGTGGATTTCATGCAGTGCATAATCCGCATTTCCGATGACTCCGACGGTTTTTCCGCGGTAAAAAAATCCGTCGCAAGTCGCACAGTAACTGACACCCTTACCTTCATACTGATCGAGACCAGGCAGGCGCGATTTGCGTTTCGGCATGCCGGTCGCCAGAATCACCGCGCGGGCTTCCCATTCACCTTCCGCGGAAGAGACACGGAAGTGATTGTCCCAGACGATTCCGGTAACGGTCGCCTCCGCAAAATTCACACCCAGCCGCAAGGCCTGGGCCAATGTGTTTTTCTGAAGTTCCGGACCGGATGTGGTCTCGGAAAATCCGTAGTAGTTGTCGACTTTGTCAGCTTTGGCGATCTGGCCTTCGTCCTGTGCGACAACCAGGACCGATTGACCGGCGCGCACGACATAAAGCGCAGCGGACAATCCGGCCGGACCCCGGCCGATGATGATTACATCGTACATGGCACGTACCTCCTGGATCGAGTATACCGCATCATACGTGAAGCGGGCGCGCGACGGTTGCTTGTATCAGTCTTCGAGCACACGACCGTCAGTCGCAAGTGTGACGACTTGCCAGGGAATCATTTTTCCGCTGGCCAGTAAAGCGTCCGTTACAGCCCGCTCAAGGCCACCGCAGCAAGGCACTTCCATTCGAACGACCAGAACGCTGCGAATGTCGTTGTTGCGCAGGATAGCGCCCAGTTTTTCGGCATAGTCCACTCCGTCGAGTTTGGGACATCCGATCAATGTGATCCGGCCACGCATATAGTCTGTGTGAAACGAGGCCGCGGCGTAAGCCGCGCAGTCGGCAGCTACCAGCAACCGGGCTCCCTTCAGCCATGGTGCGTTGACCGGCACCAGTTTGATCTGGCAGGGCCACTGGGCCAACTCAGAAGTTGACCCGGCCAACTCAGAAGTTGGCCCGGCCAACTCAGAAGCCGGCTTAGACGGTGTTGGAGCACTCATGGAATGTGCTTCCGCGGGGCTTGTGTGACAGGCACAGCCGGACGGTGAATCATCAGAGGGGGAAACATGCAGCGAACGTGCCCGTGTGCCCGGGCAGCCGGCAAATGGAACCTGACCTCCCGCGGCCGCGACAGCCTCGGCATCGAACGCTGCGGCTTCACGTTCTTCTATTGTGATCGCCCCGGTGGGACATTCGGGCAGACAGTCGCCGAGACCGTCACAATAGGAGTCTGAAACCAGCCGGGCTTTGCCGTTTATCATCTGCAGCGCACCTTCATGGCATGCCCCAACACACAGTCCGCATCCATTGCAGAGAGACTCGTTTATGGTGACGATTTTTCGTAACATGGAAAATCTCCTTTGGTTTTCGTTTTCATTTCGGTTACCATCGGAAGTGTACCGGATCATCCGGAGATGTTCCGTTGCCGATGCAACACAAAGGAGAAGATAAATGAGAGATTCCAGACTGGACCGTTTGGCGGATATTTTTCTGAACCATTCGCTATCACTGGAGAAAGGAGACGGATTTCTGATCTCCGCGTCGACCGAGGCGATCCCGCTGGTCAAGGCGATTTTACGAAAATCCGCCGGGATGGGTGTGTATCCGGTGGTCGAACTGGCAGATGAGGAAGTCACGCGGCTCCGTACCGGATTGTTTGATCCCTCGGAGCCCGCCGCTCAGACGTTTCTGGAATCCGTCGCCCGCTGGGACGAGGTCCGGTGGCAGGATCTCAAAGGCAGGATCGCAATTCGCGGAACAATCAATACAGGCGAAATGTCGGATGTCCCGCAGGATCGGATGCGGTTGGTTGCCGCCAAAAACAGACCGGTGCAGGATTTGGTGATCAATCACCGGAAATGGGTTCTGTTTGACTGGCCGACCCGGGGTATGGCGCAGAAGGCCGGCATGTCATACGACCGGTTCTTTGATGGAAGTCTCCGACCTCGATTACAATCGCCTGGAGGCAGCGGAAAACGTGCTGGCGGGATATATGGACCGTGCGGACACCGTGCGGATTGAAGGTCCCGGAACCGACCTTACTTTTTCCATCGCGGGCATTCCCACAGTCTGTTGCTGCGGCCGGCGCAACATACCGGACGGAGAAGTCTATACCGCTCCGGTAGAAGGCACGCTGGAAGGGATCGTAACCTACAATGTACCGACCGTGTACTGGGGCAGGACGTTTCACAATGTCCGCTTCGAGTTTCGCCGGGGTGTGATTGTCGCGGCCGATTGCGACGGCGACAGAGAAGCACTCCAGGCGATCCTCGACTCGGATCCGGGGGCGCGCAGAATCGGGGAGTTTTCTTTTGGTGTCAACAACGCGATCCGGGAACCGATCGGCAACATCCTGTTTGACGAAAAGATCGGCGGCTCGTTCCATCTGACCCCCGGAGCGGCCTATGCCAAAGCCGATAACGGAAACCGTTCCTCCATCCATTGGGATCTGGTTTCCATCCAGCGCCCGGAGCATGGAGGCGGACGGATCTGGCTGGACGGGACGTTGCTGCGGGAGGACGGACTCTTCCTGCCGGAGGATTTACAGCCGCTTAACCCCTGAGAACGCCGTTATCGTGTCGTCAGGGATGGAATTGTGCTACTATTTTGTTGATAGGTGCATGGTTATGTGCACACGGGTTTGATTTCAGCCGGCAGCGGCAAGGAAAGCGAGGAAAGATCATGAGTGACGGCTACCAGCCCAATCCCGCCCCGAATCAGAATCCCGTTCCTCCCACCACCGATCAGATGATCGGCGACGCCACCTCGGTACTCGGCTCTTTCATGAAAGATCCCGTAGGTGCGGTGCGCACTGCCTGGGATCATAAGAAAATCGTCATGGCGTTGATCGTCGCCGCCGGTTTTGTGATCGTGCAACTCCTGAATTCGATTATCACCGGCGCGGGCAACCTCAAATTCGGCACGATTCTCGGCAGCTGGATCCGTCTGTCCATCACCCAGATCGCCCTGTTTGCCATCGTTGCGCTGATCGGTACAATGCTGGTGCGCGGACATTGCACATCCGGGTATGTTGGAGCGCTGTCCGGTGTAGGCGCGGCGGCGGTTCCCTTTCTGGTAGGATTTGCGGCAAGCACGGTTTTATCGCTGGTGGAGCGCATCCTTCCCTTCAAAATCATTATCTGGATCTTCAGTACCGTTCAGAGTGCGATCGGTACACCGCTGCTGATTGCGATGTTTGTCCTGCTCGCTTTGGCGATTCGCCGAAAAACAGCGAATGAAAACGATTTTGCGGTCGCACGCAACAGTGTGGTTCTCGCGGGTGTATACTATGCCGCGAACTACCTGATCTGGCTGATTCTCTGATGCAGGCAACCGGGCTCGCACCGGTGCCCGCTGACACAAAGCAATTTAGATAGCCCCGCGGCGGGCAGAGCCTGATACAGGCGCTGCCCGCCGCCTATCCTGTTCCGGAGGAAAAGAAACCATGCTGGATATCAACCTCATCCGCAACCATCCCGACAAGGTCCGCGAAGGTCTGGCACGCAAAGGCTGCGACGTGGATCTCGGAGCGTTTCTTCAGGAAGACCGCCGGCGCCGGGAACTGATTCAATCCGGGGAGACGCTGAAAGCGGAACGCAACCGGGCGTCGGGTCAGATCCCCGCACTCCGCCGCGAGGGAGTCGACACGTCTGCGCTGCTGGCCGAGATGAAACAGATCTCCGATCGGATCAAGGCGATCGATGAGGAACTCGCAGCGGTCGAGAAGAGCCAGCAGGCCTTTCTCGAAGGCCTGCCCAACCTCCCGGCGGACGGGGTGCCTGCCGGTGGGAAAGAAAACAATCAGGTGGTTTCCACTTTTGGCGATCGTCCATCGTTTTCGTTCGAACCCAAACACCATGTGGAAATTGTTGAGCGGCTGGGTATCATCGACTATGCCCGCGGTGCCAAACTCGGCGGCAACGGGTATTGGCTGTACCGCGGAGATGGCGCACGGCTCGAATGGGCGCTTTTATCTTACTTTATGGCGGAACACCACAGAGACGGATATGAAATGATCCTGCCTCCGCACATATTGACCTGGGAGAGCGGGTATACCGCCGGCCAGTTCCCCAAATTTGCGGAGGACGTGTTTCAAATACGGGATGAGGAATCGGAATGCGGCTTTACCCGCTTTCTGTTACCTACTTCAGAAACCGCGCTGGTCAACCTGTACCGTGACGAAGTGATCGACGTCGCGCTGCTGCCGGTCAAACTGTATGCTTACAGCCCTTGTTACCGGAGGGAGGCGGGCAGCTACCGCGCGGAAGAGCGAGGCATGATCCGCGGCCATCAGTTTAATAAGATCGAGATGTTCCAGTATACCCTGCCCCGGGATTCGGACCGCGCGCTCCAGGAACTGATCGGCAAGGCAGCTTCCCTGATGGAAGGACTCGGGCTCCATTTCAGGGTCTCCCGTCTGGCTGCGGAAGACTGCAGCGCGTCGATGCGCGAGACCTACGACATCGAGGTCTGGATTCCGAGCATGAACGGATACAAGGAAGTCAGCTCCGCCTCCAACGCGGGAGATTACCAGGCGCGGCGCGGCAACATCAAGTATCGGGATCCGCAGACCGGGAAGCTCGAGTTTGTCCATACCCTCAACGCATCCGGTCTGGCAACCAGCCGGATTCTTCCCGCCATTGTGGAGCAGTTCCAGCGGGCGGACGGGTCGGTGGTCATTCCGGAAGTCCTGCGGCCTTATCTCGGCGGACAGGAACTGTTAAGGCCCAGATCGTAAATCGTTTGGACGGTTCGCCCCAGCCGCCCGCACCTTCAGGTCGGGCGGCTTTTTCCGCCCTTTTGATAGACTGGCACAGTAGGTACAGGCATCGGATCGCGGTCCGGACCCCAAAAACCGGTGGCCGGGTACAATTTACAAATGGGAAGACCGGTGATATACTGAATTGCCTGTGCGCAAAAGCGCAAACAAGCAACCACTACAACTATCAGGAAAGGAGGTGTATTGATGCCTACGTTCAACCAGCTGGTGAAGTCGGGCAGGTCCGACAAACGGTACAAATCCGCATCCCCTGCATTGCAGTCCGGATTGAACACCCTCAAGAAGCAGTCGACAGATCTGTCGTCGCCGCAGAAAAGAGGCGTGTGCACCGTTGTGAAGACCACGACCCCCAAAAAGCCGAATTCCGCGTTGAGGAAAGTCGCCAGGGTTCGCCTGACCAACGGAATCGAAGTCACGGCGTACATTCCGGGTGTGGGGCACAACCTGCAGGAGCACTCCGTTGTTCTCGTACGAGGCGGCAAGGTCAAAGATCTGCCGGGATGCCGGTACCACATCGTGCGCGGCACGCTGGACACGGCGGGAGTCGCGAACCGCATGCAGGCCCGTTCCAAATACGGGGCAAAACGACCGAAGGCGGCCAAAGTCAAGCGCTGACAAAGGCGCTTGCGGTCCGCGGGAGGTCCGGGGTTGGACGAAACGCGATCAGTACACTGTCATATATAAGGGCCTCAGAAGGCCTGCCGTCACACGGATATATGACCTGCACTGGCGCAGACACGGAGCCAGCCAACCGTGAGTACCT
>CAZBKR010000025.1:2755-16404 GCA_964492455.1 uncultured Oscillospiraceae bacterium | reverse complement strand
AACGATGTGTGAATCCCTAAAGTACCGGGACCGGATCCAGGTCAGTCTGCATCCACACAACGACCGCGGCTGCGCCGTGGCGGCGACCGAGCTCGGCCTGATGGCCGGGGCGGACAGGGTGGAGGGGACGTTGTTTGGGAACGGGGAGCGCACGGGCAATGCGGACATCCTGGTGCTGGGCATGAATCTGTTCTCCCAGGGGATCGACCCCAAACTGGACTTTTCCCGCATTGACCATGTGGTGTCCGTGTATGAAAACGCGACCAGCATGGTGGTGCATCCCCGTCATCCATATGCCGGAGATCTCGTGTTTACGGCCTTCTCCGGGTCTCATCAGGATGCGATCAACAAAGGCATGGCACGCATCAAAGAAGATTCACGTATCTGGGCCGTACCGTATCTTCCGATCGATCCCGCGGACATCGGCAGGACCTACGAACCGATCATCCGGATCAACAGCCAGTCCGGCAAAGGCGGCGTGTCCTATATCCTCGAACAAAACTTCGGACTGCATCTACCCAAACCGGTCCAGCAAGTCTTCAGCCTGGTGTGTACCAGGATCTCGGACAACCGTCATTCGGAATTGCTCCCGCGTGAGATATATGAACTGTTTATTAATAACTATGTAAATATTGTGAAACCGATCCGAATCGACAATTATCAGGAAACAGCCATCGGCGAAACGGAGGTCTCGTTGAAGGCACAGATATCGGTCGCGGGAGAAGAACGCGACATCGAGGGATCCGGAAGCGGTTTGTTGTCGGCTTTCTGTTCGGCGCTCAACAACCATTTTGGCACCAAACTTGAAATCCAGTCCTACAGCCAGCACGCACTGGAACGCGGGACGCAATCCCAGGCGATCACGTATGTACAGATCTCCAACGGAACCGGCGAGAGTTACATTGGAGCGGGCATCAGCAGCAACGTCAGCAGATCGTCGCTGCGTGCGGTTGTCAGTGCATGGAACAACTACATCAGAGAAACCGACAGAGAGATCGGATAAACGACTGCATTACAGAAAGACAAACAAATCCAACGGCCCGATGCGAATACAAACGCACTGGGCCGTTGGATATTGTACAAAACACAATCGAAACGTAAAAATGATCCTTTGGATGGCATAAGCCAACTCTTACGAAATGGCATTGAAAACGAAGGCAATAGCCCAAAAACGCGTTTTACCCTCTCTCCAATTAGACAAAACTTATATTTTGTCTAATTGGCAATGTCAAAAAAAGGAAGCCGTCTAGCGCCTCCCTTCTGATGATATGAAAACAAAAGCATCAGATCTATGTGCCAATCAGTCTGTCACCGGCAACGTGGATCCTCCAAAAGGCATCACCAGCACACTCGTGTGATCTCCCAATAGCGCGGTGGCATCTTCGAGTGCTTCCGAGACAGACGCCTTTGGTTCGAGGTGGATGCTGCGGACCAGATCCTCCTCGAGATCGGATACGAGAAAGATCCTTGCTTTGCGCAGCACCAGTGCGATCGCGGCTGCTTTGTGCGCACCCAGTTGAAAATCGCGTGCGATTTCCTCGATCATAAACGATGGTTCGTATTCCAGCATCCATTTCTCGAAGAGCTTGTTTTCCAGTCCTTCCGAACAGGAACCGATCCAGAGGATGATCCCTCCCTCCCGGACGGCGTGTTTGGCGTTGTCCAATGCTTTTTGCGCCTGGTACAGGTTGATGTCTTTGGGAAATCCACCCGGCGATACCAGAACGATGTCCGCTTTTTGAGGAATTCGAACTTTGTACAGCCGGTCCAGAAATGCGCAGCCACTGCGGTGCGCATCCCGCCAATGGCCGGAAACCGCATGCAGGATGTGTTTATGCTCGTCCAGTACGACGTTGACGATAAAGTCGATCCGCTGGAACCGCGTGACTTCCTCGATGTCTTCCCGGACCGGATTGCCTTCGATGCGACCGGCACAGGCTTCTTCCCTGACCATCCCGCTGTGGTTGTTGCGGATGCACGCCAGGTCGGAAACCCCCGGCATAATCGACTTGGCTCCCCCGCTGTATCCTGCAAAATAATGGTACTCGATATTGGCGATGCAAATCACGCGATCTGCTTCTACAACATCTTTAAATAAAGCGTAATTGGTTCCTCGTGATGACGTGCCGACATACTGACATTCTGAAGTATCTGAATCGATACAACGAATGCGGGGATAAACGTCCTTCCCTGCCAGCATCTCCATCTCAGCCGGGGTATGTTTGCGATGGCTCCCCAAAGCAAAAACCAACGTGATGTCCCGGTCCGGGATGCCGGCACGCGACAGGCGTTCCAGCACCCGCGGCAGGATCACAGCACTGGGAACCGGCCGGGTGATGTCGCTGGTCACAATCACGACCCGTTCGCCGGGCACACAAAGATCTTCCAGGCGTTCGCTTGCAATCGGGTGATCAAGACTCCAGTCGAGCGCCTCCAGACCGCTGCGCTCTACGGAGAGTTCGTTGGGGGTCAGGACGCCCAGTACCCGTTTTTCGTCGATCTCGACAGATACCGTCGTTTTTCCATAGGGGATCTCAAACTTCATGCCGATGTGTACCTTTCAAAGCAGCGTTCCGGTCCGGCTCCTATTTTGCCACGATATACCCCTGGTCCGCCAGCAGTTCAGCGGTCAGCACTGCGCCGCCGGCCGCTCCGCGCAGGGTGTTGTGCGAAAGACAGGTGAATTTCCAGTCCATCACCGGATCCGGACGCAACCGGCCGATCGAAACCGCCATCCCGTCGCCCGCATTGGCGTCCAGAGCCGGCTGAGGCCGGGTCGGGTCTTCCAGATAGCGTAGGAACGGCTTCGGCGCAGAGGGAAGATTGCGAACCTGCGGGAGACCCTCAAAAGCAGTCCAGCGCGCGAGAATCTCTTCCCTATCCGGCTTTTGGGTGAACTTGACTGAAACCGCGGCCGTATGACCTTCCTGGACGGCGACCCGGTAGCACTGTGCGGAGATCACAGGCGCAACAGCCGGTACCACAACCCCGTTTTCCACTCGTCCCCAGATGCGGAGAGGTTCCTGTTCGCTCTTTTCGTCTTCCCCGCCGATATACGGGATCATGTTGCCCAGCATCTCCGGCCAGTCCGCAAAGGTCTTGCCGGCACCGGAAATGGCCTGATAGGTGCAGGCCACCACCTGCTCGATACCGTACTCACGGAGCGCGGAAAGAGCGGGAACGTAACTCTGGATGGAACAGTTCGGCTTGGCGGCTACAAATCCTCGTTCGGTTCCCAGCCGGCGACGCTGAAACGGAATCACGGCAACATGCTCCGGGTTGATTTCTGGAATCATCACCGGTACGTCCGGTGTCCAGCGGTGCGCGGAATTGTTGGATACGACAGGGGTTTCGGTGCGTGCGATCTGTTCTTCCAGCGCACGGATCTCGTCCTTGGGCATATCCACGGCACAAAAGACAAAATCGACAGATTCACACATCTGCTCAATCGCATCCGTGCCCCAGACATTCATGTGCTGGATCTCGGCCGGTATCGGCAGGTCAATCTTCCAGCGGCCTTTGACCGCTTCACTATATGTTTTACCGGCAGAACGAGGCGACGCAGCCAATGCGACAGTCTCAAACCAGGGATGACCCGACAGTCGGGTGATAAACCGCTGGCCTACATATCCTGTCGCCCCAATGATGCCTACTTTCAATTTTCTATCCATCTTCGTCTGATCCTCTCGTTGTGTCCGTGTTACGTGGACATTTGTATGCTTGGGGTGTATTCTATCATCGGATTCTCCAAAAAACAAGCCTGTACCAAAGATGGATTTCGATTTGGACAACTGCACAATCTCCACTCCCCGTTCCCCTCCGACACCGTGCAGAACCTTGGTCCGCCCCCGCGCGCAGCGGGCGGAACGGGGGGATGTGTTATGATGAACCCGATAGTCTTACCACAGAAAAAAGGGAGTGAGCCAACCGCCGATGGATTCGTTTCGCTATATGGAAGAATACCTGGGTTATATGGAAGCGATCCAGGAGCGGTCTCCCCTCACCGTCCGTGAATACCGCTATGATCTGGTTCTGTTTTTCCGCTATCTGGTGCGGGAACGGGACCGTTCATTGCGTGGAAAACCACTCAAAGAAGTGGACATCAGCGCAGTGGACGAGACATTTTTACAGTCGATCCGTCTTCAGGACCTCTATGCATTTATAACCTATGTCAGCCGTGTACGCAAAGGCTCTCCCGCCACCCGCGCCCGCAAGATCGCGACCTTGCGCTCTTTTTTCAAATATCTCAAGGCCAAGGCGCGGATTCTGGAAGAAGACCCCACCTACGAACTGGAAACCCCCAAACTGGTGCGCCGCCTTCCCCGGTATCTTTCGCTGGAGGAAAGCCAGTCGCTGCTGAACACGGCTTCGGATAGCGATGCCATCAACCAGGTGCGGGACACATGCATCCTCACGCTGTTTCTCAACTGCGGCATGCGTTTGTCCGAACTCTGCGGGATCTCGCTGGGAGACATCCGGGGAGACACCCTGACCGTTCTGGGCAAAGGCGCGAAAGAGCGCACCATCTATCTCAATCCCGCCTGCGTGGAAGCGCTGGATGACTGGAACAAGGTACGCCCCCCTGACAAGAAACTGAAAGACCCGGAGGCTTTGTTCACAACCCGGTTGGGGACCCGCATCAGCAGCAAAATGGTACAGGTTGTTGTCAAGCGTTACCTCCGGCAGGCAGGACTGGATCCCGCCCGTTACTCCACCCACAAGCTTCGTCATACCGCAGCCACCTTGATGTACAAATACGGGAAAGTCGATATTCGGGTTCTGCAGCGCATCCTTGGACACGAAAGCGTTTCGACGACCGAAATTTATACCCATGTGGACAACGAACAGCTACACGCCGCGGTTGACAGCAACCCGCTCAGCGGAAGGCGTCACCGCTCCGATTCGACATCTCCCCCGCCGTCGGTTGGCACTGCCGGTGCGAACGAAGAGGAGACCGGTGAGACGAAATCCGATTCATAAGGCGGAAGAAGCTTACTCTACAAACCGTCGCGAGGTGCAGACATGAAGACGTATCTGTCCCGGGAAATATACGATCAGGGGTCCTGTGACGTCGTCGTAGCCGGAGGCGGGGTTGCCGGTTGTGCGGCAGCGTTGTCTGCAGCGCGATGCGGTATGCGCACACTTCTGATCGAAAAAAGTGTCCTGCTGGGCGGCCTGGCGACACTGGGTCTGATCACCTGGTATGAACCTCTATGTGACGGACGTGGAACCAAGCTGATCACCGGCATCGCCGAGGAACTGCTCCACCTGGCAATCCGATATGGATACGACAGCCTGCCCGGGGAGTGGGGACCGGATGTCCGGAAAGCGGAGAATCCCACACGCCGATACACGACGCTGTATTCGCCGACCGCTTTTTCCCTGGCCCTGATGGAAATCCTGACCGATCACGGCGTTACACTGCGACTGGACACACTCGCGACACATCCCGTCGTGAAGAACGGCCACTGCGAGGGCGTCGTATCGGAAAGCAAAACCGGGGCGGAGTATTTTGGCGCACGCGTCGTGATCGACGCCACAGGCGACGCAGACCTGTTTGACCGTGCAGGCTGCGACTGCGTCGTCGGGAAAAATTTTCTCACCTACACGGCGCACTGCGCACAGCTCGGCAAAGACTGTTCCCCCTTGAGAGCCACCGATGTTCGTGGCTGGATGCATCAGGGGTCCAGGCTGGACGGCACCGGACACCCCGCGGGCATGAAATATTTCCACGGCGTCACCGGAGAAGAAGTCACGGAGTTCGTCCTGATCGGACAACAGATGCTGCTGGACAAGCTCAAGGCTGCCGGAAGGGATAAGTATGAGGTAACCTCTCTGCCCGGCATGGCGCAGTTCCGGACGACCCGCCACATCCTGGGTGCGTATACGCTCACCGGATCGGACGCCTACAGGCACCATTCCGACTCCGTCGGGGTGATCGGAGATTTCCGCAAGCAAGATGACTGGTATGAGGTGCCGTTTCGGACGCTCTACAGCGCCGGGTGTGAGAACCTGCTCGCGGCAGGTCGGATCGTCTCGGCGGAGGGCGATGGCTGGGAGGTGACTCGTGTGATTCCGGCCGCGGTCCTGACCGGTCAGGCAGCGGGAGAAGCCGCGGCGCTCGCCATCCGGGAAGGTTGTAATGTCGCCGATATCGATATAGATAAGCTGCAGTCCAACCTGCAGTCGAAAGGCGTCCAGCTGCGGTTTCCCCTGTGACGGGCAGCTCGGACACATCGTGTCATCGTCTTACTCGTTTTCCCCGGTACCGGATGGCGACTTCGGATCGGGTGAAGAGGAAAACGGCGGGATGTAGTCCGTGACCGCCGAAGACCGCTCCTGCCCCAGGATTCTGGTGAACCCCAGTGAAACTGCTTTTTCCAGGACTCGCTCATATTCGAACGTCGTAACTTTCCGCCCAAGTTGTCTGGCCAGGTGTGGATCCTGTACATCCGCTGCCACCGGAGTATATTGTGCCGGTTCATTCACCGGCGTATATTGCGAGAGGATCGACAACCGGGTGTCCAGCGGCAGATGGGCGGCGGCCCATGCGAGGATCCGCAGAGAATCCTTGTAGTTCCCCGGCAGGACCAGGTGACGCAGGATCAGTCCGCGCCGCAGGAGAGGGCCGTCCGTCTGCTCCCCTCCACCGGTCTGGCGAACCATTTCCAGGAGAGCGGCCTGCGTGACCGCGGCGTAATCCCGTGCGCCGCACAGCGCGCCGGACAGTTCCGGATCGAAGAACTTGAAGTCAGGCAGATAGATGTCGATCAACCCATTCAGCAATCGAAGCGATTCGACCGTTTCATAGCCTCCGCTGTTCCATACGACCGGCACCGCAAGACCTGCCGCACGGGCACGCCGGATCGCGTCGGCGACGGCCGGGAGCACATGCGCGCCGGTCACGAAATTGATGTTGTGGACCCCTGCCTGCTCGAGTTCCAGCATACGGCCGGCCAGTCCCGCGGGATCCAGCCGCTCCCCCACCCAGCTTCGGCTGATGTCCCGGTTTTGACAGAACCGGCATCCGAGTGAGCATCCGCTGAAAAACACCGTGCCCGAACCCCTGCTTCCGCTCAGACAGGGCTCTTCCCAATGGTGCGGGGCGGCACGTGCAACGCGCACAAAAGGCAAGGGCTCTGTGGCACCACAGAGCCCTTGCGATGCAGGCGTACGCAGCCGGCCGCACCGGCGGGGGCAAAGATAACATCCCTGCCCGCTCACCCCTTCTGAGGGGTCAGGCTTTTTCAACAAAGCACTTGTAGACAAGGTAGGTGTAGTAAAGATCGATTTTGCTGATTACTTCGAACGGCGCGTGCATCGAGAGCACCGGAACGCCGCAGTCAAGGACTTCCATCCCTTTGTTGGCCATGATGTAGGCGATCGTGCCGCCGCCCCCGGCATCCACTTTGCCGAGTTCGCCGGTCTGCCACGGGATGTTCGCCTCCGCCAGCAACCGGACCACACCGGCAAAGAATTCCGCATTGGAATCGCTCGCGCCCGACTTGCCGCGGGAGCCCGTATACTTTTCCAGACAGATGCCCCGGCCGATGTAGGCGTTGTTGCGCGGATCGGAGACCGACGAGAAGGTCGGGTCATATCCGTTGCAGACGTCCGCTGACAGCAGTTTGGTATTTTCCAGTGATTTTGCGAAGCCGATCGCGTCAAACGATCCGCTCGTTTTGGCGAAAATCTCCGCAAGGAAGTTTTCATAGAGTCTGGAGTGCGCACCGGTATTGCCGACACTCCCGATTTCTTCCTTGTCCGAGAGCATGCAGACCACGGTTTTTTCCGGCTTATCCTGATCGGTCACCGCGACCAGCGCGGGGAAAGCGCAAACGCGATCATCGTGGCCGTAGGCGCCGATACAGCTGCGGTCGAATCCGACATCGCGCGAACGGAATGCAGGAACGATCTGCAGTTCGGCGGTGACCAGATCCTTTTCCTTCAGCCCGTACTGCTCAAACAGCAGGTTCAAAAACCCGAGTTTAAAGCGGGACGGCGCGTCCGGATCTTCGTAGGGAATGCTGCTGACCAGGAGGTTGAGTTCTTCCCCTTTGACAATGTCTGTCGCTTTGCGGGACATCTGCTCCTGTCCAAGGTGGGGCAGAATGTCACTGAAGGTAAAGACCGGATCGTCCGGATCCTCGCCGACACAGATCGTCACCTTGGTGCCGTCTTCCCGAAAGGCCACGCCGTGGATCGCAAGCGGGGTCGCAGTCCACTGGTATTTTTTGATGCCGCCGTAATAATGGGTTTTGAAAAAGACCAGGTCGCTGTCTTCGTACACCGGGCAGGGCTTGAGGTCGACGCGCGGGGAGTCGATGTGGGCGCCCAGGATATTAAAGCCTTCTGCGGCCGGCTTTTTCCCGACAACCGCCGCCATCAGTCCTTTCCCGCGGATCGTGGTATACACTTTACTCCCGGGAACAAGGCGATCTGCGGTGTTGATCTCGATGAAGCCGAGCTCTTCGAGCGACTCGACCGCTGCCACCACAAATTCGCGTTCGGTTTTGCCGATGTCGAGAAAGCGCATGTATTCCTCGGAAAAGGCAAATGCGCTGTCTTTATCTTCGGGGCTGGCCACTTCCCAGAGGTTTTTGTACTCTGCGAACAGTTTTTCTTTGAGGGCCTTTGTCTGATCCGATTTCGATTTGCCGGCGTTTGCCGGAGAGTCTTTTTTCTTGCGTTCCGCCATGGGTGGTTCCTCCTGTATGGGGTGTCGATGTTCTTGGCACATTATAATATAATAAGCCGGTTCGATACAGTCCTGCATTCCGGAGGTATTCATGTTTGAAACCCATGCTCACACACGGCGGTTTTCGCCCGATGCGGTGCAGTCGCTCGACGAGCTGATCTCATCAGCCAACGCGTTGGGGTTTGCGGGGGTTGTCGCGACCGAACACATGGATCCGGACCTGGGAAAGGGAGAAATGCTGTTCGATCTGGACGACTATTTCACCGCTATGACATCGGCCCGGTCCTCCCTGCCCGCCGGTTTCCGGCTGCTCAACGGGATCGAAGCCGGATACCAGGCCCATCTGGCGGACCGGTATCGGAATATGACGGCCGAACGGTCGTTCGATCACGTGATCGGCTCTGTCCACGCGTTGCGGGGAGACGATATCTATTTTGTCCAGGACGTGTTCCGGGAAGGACGCGAAGTAGCATACGGAGCGTATCTGGACGCGTTGATCGAGATGGCATCCGGCGGACGCTGGTTCGATGTGCTCGGGCACTACGACTATGTCACTCGCTTTTCCGGGTATACGCAGCCCCGACTGACCTACCGGGAGCAGCCGGACCGTTTCGACTGCCTGTTCCGGCAGATCATCGCCAACGGACAGGCGCTCGAACTCAACGCCCGCTCCATCCGCGCGATGGAACGGCTCGGGGTGCCGGATCCGATGCCGGATCCGGATATTTTTCTGCGATATAGAGAGTTGGGCGGCGAACTGGTTGCGATCGGATCGGATGCACATGCGCCAAATGAAGTCGGGCTGTATCGCGCAAGGATTCGGGATTATCTGCTTGGCGTTGGATTTTTGAGAACCTTCGTCTATATCGATCGGGCACCGGTGGGTTGTCTATTATAGCGCTCTTTCTTTGACGAGGCCGCCGGCAATGATGCGCTCTCCTTCATAGAGAACGCAGGACTGCCCCGGTGCAGGCGCAAATACCGGCTGGTCAAACAACACATCGATCTGCCCGTTGTCCCCTTCGACGGTCACGGCCGTACAGTCCGCGGGAGTAGCAGCACTTCTTATTTTTGCCTGCAGCCGGCTGCCAGGCGGGATCTGCGGCCACCCCTCATACACGACATCCTCGAGGCGCACGGTTTGTTGCATCGCAGCCTCGATCGGACCGACTGTAATCGTATTTGATTGTGTGTTCTTTGCTAATACGTATAGTCGTTCGGTTGTCTTTACCTCAAACCCTTTTCGCTGACCTATCGTATATTGCCATGCACCGTCGTGCTTACCGATCCGTACTCCGTTGATATCCAGAATCCAGCCGGTCCCGTCTTCCCTCATACGATTAAACCGAGCGTCCCGACCCTGGAGATAGGTGCGATACTCCCCGTCCGGTATAAAACAGATGTCCTGGCTGTCTTTTCGTTCGGATACGGATACTCCGGAAGAAGAAACCAACCCCATCCGGGCAGCTGTTTCGCGTACAGTCGGTTTATCCATATGGGAAAGCGGAAACAGAATCCGGGCCAACTGATGCTGCGGCAGGCGGTACAGGAAATAGGACTGGTCTTTGCTGCCCGAACGTGAACGGGACAAACAATAACGGCCGGTCACCGGGTGTATCCCGGCCGCCACGTAATGACCTGTCGCGACTTTGTCCACACCGAGCCGGTCCGCTGTTGTCAGTAACGAGCTGAATTTAAGCAGCGGATTGCACATCACACAGGGATTGGGGGTTTTCCCCTGCAAATAGGCTTCCGCAAACGGGCGGGCGACCAGGGCTTCAAACCGTTCCCGGACATCCAGCACATGATGAGGGATCCCCAGTTGGGCGGCGATCTGCGCGGCTTCTGCGGCGACAGAAAACCCGCGATCATCCACCACCAGCGTCGCTCCCTCAACCGGATACCCGGCTTCCAGCAACAGCGCTGCGGCACAGGTGCTGTCCACCCCTCCGCTCATACCTACCAGCACGCTTTGAGGAGGAGAGATAACGGGCGTCATTCTCAGGTTTCGCTTGCCTTGACCAGGTTTTCCGCATATTCGTCCGCATCCTCATCCAGAATGTCAAACATTTTGCGGGCCTCGTCGTCCATCAGGCCGTGCTGCTGATAATACTCTTTGAGAGCGGCTTTGACTGCCTGCTCTGCCAGCAGAGAACAGTGCATTTTGATCGGGGGCAATCCGTCGAGTGCTTCCGCCACGGCGCGGTTGGTCAGCGTGAGCGCTTCCTGCACGGTCTTCCCGATCACCATCTCGGTCGCCATACTGCTGGTCGCAATGGCCGATCCGCAGCCAAACGTTTTGAATTTGGCGTCTGTGATGACGCCGTCGACAATCTTCAGGTCGATTTTCATGATGTCGCCGCACTTCGGGTTCCCGACCGTACCGGTCGCATCGGCATCTGCGATCTCGCCCACATTGCGCGGATGCATGAAATGGTCCATGACCTTGTCGCTGTAAAGCTCCATTGTGTGTTCCTCCTATTGTTCCGCTTTATAGAGCGGTGACATATCTCTGAGACGTGCGACGACCTGCTCCAGGGCGTCCACGAACGGCGCGATCTCTTCCCTGTGGTTAAACTTGCCCAGACTCACGCGCAGGGAGCCGTGCGCCTGTTCGTGCGGAACGCCGATCGCCAGCAGCACGTGAGAAGGCTCCAGCGAACCGGAAGTGCAGGCCGAACCGGTCGAACACTCATATCCCATGCTGTCGAGCAGAAGCAGCATGGACTCCCCTTCGATAAACTCAAAAGAAAAGTTCGCGTTCCCGGGCAGCCTCTGTGTCGGATGGCCGTTGAGCCGGGAATGTGGAATGCGGGCCGCAACCATGGCGATCAGTTCGTCACGGATCCCGGCCAGACGTCTGGAGGTCTCCGGCATTTCCGCGACCGCGAGTTCGAATGCCTTTGCAAATCCGACGATATAGGGAACATTCTCGGTACCGGCACGCCGGTTCTTTTCCTGTGCACCGCCGTCGATCAGGGGCGGAAGACGCAATCCGCGGCGGATATAGAGCATGCCTACCCCCTTGGGCGCATACATTTTGTGCCCGGCGGCAGACAACATGTCCACCCCGAGCGCCTTGACATCGATGGGGATCGATCCGGCGGCCTGCACGGCATCCGTATGGAACAGAACCTTATGCTCCCTGCAGATCGCTGCAATTTCCGCGATGGGCTGCAGAGTCCCGATCTCATTGTTGGCCATCATGACTGAAACCAGCACAGTGTCCGGGCGAATCGCACGCCGGATCTGTTCCGGATCGACGATCCCCTGGTTGTCCACCCCGACGTAGGTCGCTTCCCAGCCTTCTTTTTCCAGTGCTTTGAATGCATGCAGTACCGCATGATGCTCAAACACTGTGGTTATGATGTGTTTCCCTTTGGACCGGTTCATTTTCGCGGCGGATTTGATGGCCCAGTTGTCGGCTTCGGATCCGGAAGCGGTGAAATAGATCTCCTCGTGAGAAGCGCCGATGCAGGCTGCCAGGGTCTTGCGTGCATTCTCCATCTGGACCCGTGCGTCGCGCGCGGACCGGTACAGCGATGAGGGATTCCCGTAGCCGTCCCGTAGAACAGGCAGAATCGCCTCGACCACTTCCGGTCTGACCGGTGTCGTCGCCGCATTGTCCATATAGACCCTTTTGACCGTTTGACTCATATCACTTTGCTTCCTCTCGCGTAATCATGGATACTCTACCGCATTGCTAGGAGATCGTCAGTGACCGATGTTACACCTTTTCGAGCGGATCGTCCAGCGGTCCGCGCGCGCGCCGTTTGTCGAGCCAGTCCTTGATTCGGGCTTCATAGCCATTTGCATAGGGTTCATAATAGATGGTTCCCAGCATTTCGTCGGGCAGATACTGCTGGTCGACGATGTTGCCGGGATAATCGTGTGCATACTTGTACCCGACCCCATACCCCAGGTCCTTCATTCCGCGGGCCGGGGCGTTGCGCAGGTGCATTGGAACCTCTCCGGTCCTGCGGGAGGCCACATCCGCACTCGCCTTGTCGACGGCCAGATAGGCTGCGTTCGACTTGGGACTGGTGGCTACCATGACGGTAGCCTGCGCGAGCAGGATGCGCGCTTCCGGCAAGCCGACCATCATGACGCCCTGATAGGCGGCCATCGCGACCTGCAGTGCCGCGGGATTCGCCATGCCGACGTCCTCCGAGGCACAGATCAGTATACGACGCGCCAGAAATTCGATGTCTTCCCCGCCGTGCAGTGCACGGGCGAGGTAGAAAACCGCCGCGTCCGGGTCACTGCCGCGCATGGATTTGATGAATGCGCTGATGTTGTCGTAGTGGCTTTCCCCGTCATGATCAAATGCGATGCTTCGTTTCTGCATGCAGTCCGCCATCACCTCGGGTGTCACACGGATGCGGCCGTCGCCTCCGACCGGGGTCGTCACGGCTGCGAGCTCGATGGCGTTGAGCGCAATCCGGGCATCCCCGTTCGACATGTCAGCGATTCCCGGCAGTACCTCGTCATCGAAATCCAGCGGATAGTCTCCGAGCCCG
Organism: uncultured Oscillospiraceae bacterium; assembly: GCA_964492455.1. Lineage (GTDB taxonomy): Bacteria > Bacillota > Clostridia > Saccharofermentanales > UBA5734 > JAAYKS01. The sequence goes on along the minus strand of CAZBKR010000025.1, from coordinate 3,186 downwards.
CGCTCCGGGTCCCGCACCGCCATCTCAAGGATGCGCAGGATTTCTCCGGTGGTCAGCGGATAGAGCTGGAAAACGGTGGAACGTGATATCAGCGCTTTGTTGACTTCAAAAAAGGGATTCTCCGTGGTCGCTCCGATCAGCACCAGAGTGCCGTCCTCGACCTGCGGGAGGAGCGCGTCCTGCTGGGCTTTGTTGAACCGGTGTATTTCATCGATGAACAGCACCGAGCGGCCGGACGGATTCATAAAGGCATTCTGGGTATCCGCGATCACGCGCTTGATGTCCGCGACCCCGGAAGTCACCGCGTTCATCCGGTGAAATCCCATGTTGGTTGTGGCAGCGACCACGCGGGCCAGTGATGTTTTACCGGTTCCGGGAGGACCGAACAGGATGATGGAAGAAAGCCGGTCGGCTTCGATCATGCGGCGCAA
>CAZBKR010000025.1:0-2745 GCA_964492455.1 uncultured Oscillospiraceae bacterium | reverse complement strand
CAGCATCCTGCCTTTGCCCAGAATGTGCTCCTGTCCCACATATTCGTCCAATGTCCGGGGAGACATCCGATATGCGAGCGGTTCTTTGTTTTTGCCATCCGACGTCAAATCGACCGCCTCTTCCCTCTCAGACCAGATCCGGATACAGCGGATGTCTTTGACAGATCGCCGCGACTTCTTCCCGGATGCGTGCCTGGCTGCCTTCGAAATCCGTCAGTGTAGTTTTGATCAGACGAGCGATCTCGCGCATGTCGTCCCGGGTGAAGCCGCGTGTCGTGACCGCCGGAGTTCCCAGCCGGATCCCGCTGGTGACGGTGGGTCCTTTGGTGTCAAACGGCACGCCGTTTTTGTTGCACGTGATATTCACTTCGTCCAGGCGCAGCTGCATGTCTCTGCCGGTCACACCGGTACGTGTAAGGTCGACGAGCATCAGATGCGTGTCGGTTCCGCCCGCCACCAGATCGAAGTCTTCCGCGCGAAGCCCTGCAGCGAGTGCCTGGGCGTTATCGAGGATGTTCTGCTGGTACACCTTGAAATCCGGTCGCAGTGCCTCTCCGAACGCCACAGCCTTGGCTGCGATGATATGCATCAGCGGGCCGCCCTGCTGACCCGGAAAAACCGCAGAGTCAATCGCTTTGGCGTATTGCGCCTTGCATAGGATCATCCCTCCGCGGGGTCCCCGCAAGGTTTTATGCGTGGTGGTGGTGACAAAATCAGCATACGGTACCGGATCGGGATGCAGACCCGCGGCAACCAGGCCGGCGATATGGGCCATGTCTACCATCAGGTAGGCACCCACATCGTCCGCGATGTCACGAAAACGCTTGAAATCCAATGTGCGGGGATACGCGCTTGCTCCCGCGACGATCATTTTTGGCCGTACCGCACGCGCGGTCGACAGGATTTCATCATAATTCAGTACGCCCGTCTCCTGCGAGACGTGATAGAAATGGGCTTCGAAGTACTTGCCGGAAATATTCTTGCCCATGCCGTGTGTCAGATGCCCGCCGTGCGACAGGTCCAGACCGAGAATGCGATCGCCGGGTTCCAGGACGGAAAAATAGACCGCGGTGTTCGCCTGTGCGCCCGAATGGGGCTGCACGTTTGCGTGGTCAGCGCCGAACAACGCTTTGGCACGCTCGATTGCGAGAGATTCCGCCACATCCACATATTCACAACCGCCATAGTAACGGCGGCCGGGATACCCTTCCGCATATTTGTTGGTCAGCGGTGTTCCCATGGTTTCGAGCACAGCTGGTGAAACAAAGTTTTCGGAAGCAATCAATTCGATTTTGTCGCGCTGGCGTCCAATTTCGGACATGACGGCCTGATAGATGTCCGGATCGGCTGCGCGAAGATGTTCGTAAGGCATGTGGCATCCTCCTCATGAAGCGTCGGGCGGGTGTTTGAAAAGCAAGTTAATAGTAAGAGGTGGGCGTTGTTTTGTAAAGTTCGTCGGCGGCCGGAGGTTCCAGCGGTTCGGCCGTTCCGTCCGGACACAGGATCCGGCAGTCGCCGGGCTCCACCGTTCCGATTGCGGTACATGAGATCCCCTCTTTTGCCAGCCCGGCTATCAGCGAATCCGGCCGGTCGGTCGCCAGGATCATACTGCCGGAAGCGATCAGTCGCAACGGATCGATCCCGTAGACCCGCGCAGCCGCAGCGGTTGCGGGATGTACGGGAATCTTTCCGGCCTGTACCAGACAACCTTGTCCGGACGCGGCACACAGTTCCCACACCGCACCCAGAATGCCGCCTTCTGTCGCGTCGTGCATGGCGTGGACGCCGAGCGCGGCAGCCGCGACTCCCTCCCGGAGCACACTGACCTGTTCGATCAACGCTTCGGCTTCACTCAATCGTTCCGCGCCGATCCGGGATAGCAGGATGTCGCGTCGGTCCCGTGCGAGGATTGCCGTGCCTTCGATGCCGGCGGTTTTGGTCATGCAGATCGTGTCCCCCGCCTGCGCCCCGCTGGCCAGTACGACATTTCCACGGGTCCATCCGAACGCGGTGGTGGTGACCATGGGCCGGACGACCGTATCGCTGACTTCGGTGTGACCGCCGGCGATGCGCACGCCCAGGCTGGCCGCCGTTGCGGCCGCTTGCTCCACAATGGCGGAGATCCGGGACTCTTCACAGTCGGGCGGGACGACCAGGACCACCATGATCCCCGCGGGACGTATGCCCGAGGCCGCAATGTCGTTGCAGGACACATGGACCGCCAGCCGCCCGGCATCCGCGTCTGCCGCGGTGATGGGGTCGCTGGACAACACCAGCCGGAAGCCGTCGCCCATGTCCATCACGGCACTATCCAGGCCGACCGAAGGGCCTGCTTCTCCCTGGGTTGGTGCAAACGGAATCTTGGACAGCACCAGCCGTTCCAGGTCACGGTTGCTGAGCTTGCCGATCTTCACAGGACCACCTCTTCCACGTTCGCGAGACCCGACGCGACCAGCGCCGGGATGTCGAGCGCCGCTTCGCACGCGAGTGTCCCTTCCAGGGTGGGCTTGGTCTTGGGATGCTTAGCGACAAAGAGCGTACAGCAGTCTTCATAAGGCAAGATGGACGTCTCGAAGGTTCCGATCCGTCGGGCGATTTCCACCGTCGCGTCTTTGTCCAGTCCGACGAGCGGGCGGAACACCGGGAGCGACACCGACGCATTGGTCACCGCCAGCGCCTCGATGGTCTGGCTTGCGACCTGTCCGAGGCTTTCGCCCGTGATCAGCGCGAGACAGCGGGTGCGTG
>CAZBKR010000024.1:0-17083 GCA_964492455.1 uncultured Oscillospiraceae bacterium | reverse complement strand
CTTCGCTCACGCCTTTCCGGTTGTTGAGCGCGTTGGAGGCCGTGGCCAGCGAAACGCCTGTCGCTTCCGCGATATGTTTAAGCGTCGGTTTCATGGATGGCTCTCCCCCTGTACGTAGTCGATCCGTGTCCCCGGAGCCATGCCTGAATCTCTTTTTCCTCCGGATCCACCGCATCCGGCAACAACCCCGGAATGTAGCGGCAGGCTTCGTACAGTGCCGGAATGATGTCCGCGTGGATGCCGACGCAGTGGTGGACATACGGCCCGGTCACCAGCCGTTCTTCCCACAGCGGCCAGTCGTTCACCTCGACCCATACATAGCTTCCGCGGGAATAGGGGCCCTGGATCCCCCGGGCCCGGCCCAGAAACAGCCGGTATTCGCCGTGGTCTCCGTCGAACCGCACGATGGAGATGTCCCCGCCCCGGATTTCACTCTCCTGTGTCCCCGGCGCGTGCGAGTCAAACAGGAAATGCTTGCGCAGGCGGGGGCGGCAGCCCTCCGCGACCAGTGACAGAGGAAAGTTGCCACAGTGAAAGAGCAGCTCTCCGTTGTCGTTTTCGGGGTGGCGGATGGTCAGATCCGCGAAAAACGGCGCGACGTCGCCCCCGGCTGCGGCTTGCGCCATCACCGCGGTCACCGCGCCGTGAATGTCAGTCTCGCAGACGGTCGGGATCCCGTCGTCGGTCAACAGCGCATTGGCCAGGCAGGGCATGATCCCGATGCCCGCCTGCAGGGAATCCCAGCACTGGATGGCGATGGCCGAACAGCCGTGGCCGGCCGCGGTACGTGCCAGCGCGAGTTGCAGGGAAGCGATGCGCCGGATGTCATCCGCGCCGACCTCGGTGCAGTCCAGCGCGGACCGGATGCGTTCGATGACCGCGTCAAGATCCGCACCACCCTCGCGCTCGATCGCCAGGGTGAGGTTCTGAATCTCGACCAGGGTGACCGGGAAGGTCTCGATGCCGAACCGCTCCAGCAACTCCCCTTCGTTGCAGATCATCGTCCAGAATCCGGCCGGACGGGTCGCGACCTGCAGGATCCGGAGATGACGGAACGCTTTGACCGCACGGGCCGCGGCGATAAAATTTGCAAATCCGCGCGCAAACACCGGACTGTCGACTTCGCTGTTGACGATATACGTGAAGGGCACATTGAACCGGCGGAGTACCTTGCCGGTCGCGAACAGTCCACATTGGGTGTCCCGCAGCCGGAAGCCGTCTTCCAGGGGCGCTTCGTCCCGCGGTCCCCAGAGAAGCACCGGTTTCCCGAGCGCCTTGGCGACCCGGGCCACCGTATCCTCCGTCCCGAAATTGCAATGAGGAAAAAACACCGCGTCGACGTCGGCTTCGCGGAACCGCCGGATAATCCGGTCCGCGTCCGTGTCGTTGTCGAACAGCAGACCCTCTTCATTGATGCCTTCCAGATCGGTCAGTTCGACGTCATATCTCAGAATTTCCTCGCGAATCCGGTCCTTATACCGATGTGCGTCTTCCTTACTGAATACAAAACGGCGGGTAGGAGCATAACCCAATCGCAGCAGCGAAGCCATATGCCGATCCTCCTCATTTTTTTTGGTTTCTCCTCTTAATATAGAAGTTCGAACCAAAAACAACAAGCGAATCGGTGAAACATTTCAGTTGAGGATACAAAAAGTTTTAGTAAAAGCGAAGGATGGCCATTTTTATAGTCGAATGTGTCGCGGCTCGTCAGGTGTCCGGAACCACCAGCCGGCAAACCTGCTCCACCACATCCGCATACAAGGTCGCGCCTGTCTGCCGCAGGTCAAAGACCCGCAGTACATCGGGAAGTGAGATCAATGAAGCCGCCTGGGTCCATTCGGAAAATGTGTCCAGCACCTCAGCATCATAGACGGGTTCGCGGTCGGGATTTTCGTCCTGCGGGAATATGGCCGCATAGAAAATGCCGGATTCCACCAGATCCTGGAAGAAGTGGCTTCCGTAGGAGAGTTCGGGCATCAAGCCGGCGGACTCGAAAGCGATCTCGCCGAGTGCGGCCATCGCTGAGATCTCGCCAAACCGCACCGGTACGCCCAGAGAGGGGGTGGTCGTCCCCCATCGGCCCGGGCCGAGCAACAGGGCGGTCAGGTTGTCCCGCGCGACCTCGGCATTGATCCGGCCGATCTCCCGGGCCACCGTATACCGGTCCCGCTCCGGCAGCGCGGCATAGGCGGCGGGTTGCACCAGCACCAGCAGATCCAGCCCGAGCGCGACGTTCCCGCCCATAAAGCCGGAACGGATCGAGAACAGCGCCCGGCTCCCGTCGCCCGCAGCCGGCATGGGGACCTGCGGCCCGACCGAGCGGGTCTGCAGCGGACGGCATTGCAGCAGATTGATGTACATCTGCCCGTCCGGACCCGGGTTGGCGGCATACTCGATGTCGACCGGGTAGGCGTAGACCTCCTCGATCCGGTGCATCATACCGCGCAGCAGGGTCGCGAAGTCCGTGCGGGTGAGCAAACGGTCGAAGGTCAGAACCCAGGGCACGTTCTCCTGCGACAGGTGGTGGATGCGTGCGGCTTCGGCGGCTTCGCGGTCTTCCTCCCCGAGCAGACCGGTATCGATCTCCGGCGCCATGCGCAACACTTCCCGCACAGGCAGGGACCGGAGTACGTTGGATTCCAGATCCAGCACATCCACTGTGTGCTGTGAAAACCGCGCGCGGTCCCGTCCGGCCACCGGCACGAGGGAGGGCCGGTCCAATGCCACGATGCGGGGATAGTCGCCCGCAACCCGGTCGACCGCGCGCGTGCCGAGACCGAACACCAGGCGCGTCATCCCGGCGGATCCGTCGATGTCCCGGTCCCAGACATACAGGTTGGAGGAATTGCCCATACCAGCGACATATGGAAAGAACAGAGATCCGTGCCGGTCGCCGGAAACCCGCTGTACCAGCAGCGCCATCTGTTCGTCCCGTCCCGCCAGACCCCGCTTGTGGCGGTAGGCGAGCGCATCCGGATTCATGGTGCTCGCGTACACCTGCCGTACCGCGTCCTCAAACTGACGGTAACGGGTCTCCGGAGAGCCCTGGCCCGGGCAGAATACGCTTTCGTACTTTCCGGCGAAGGCGTTGCCGAACTGGTCTTCGAGCAGGCTGGAAGAGCGCACGATGATCGGAGAATTGCCAAAGTACTCCAGCATTGCGATAAACCGGTCGCGCAGCGTCGAAGGGAACACCCCGTGTTCCAGTCTGCCGCGCAACTCATCCGCGAGCGAAAAATAGCCTTCTTCTGTATTCTGCCGGAGCCGCAGCCGGAAACAGTCATTGTGGACCAGATAGGTGTAGTAGACATCCGATCCGACAAAAAAGGAATCATGACGTTCCAGGTGGGCGTTCCAGTCGAATGCGGAATCCGCGGCGAGGATCGCGCGCGCGAGCAGCATGCCCGCGGCTTTGCCGCCGATCGGACCGGTCCCGATCTCCCGCTGCTGAACCGCCAGCAGATCACCCAGATCCATGTACTGCTCCGCGATTTCCCGGATCCGATCGTCCTGACCAAACAGCATCCGGATCAGCCGGCGCTTCCACAGCAGACAGGCCGGATCGTCTGCAGGGAGAGAGGCGGCCCGTTCCGCTTCAAGAAACAGTCGGTCCCAGTGGTCGAGCCGGCGCGCGCCTTCCGTGAGCGGGATGCGCGGCGCAAACAGCGCCGCGGCTTCCGCACTGGCCGTGACCGGCTCGATACGGGATCCGTCCTCCGCGACCCGGTGGGGAAGAAACATCGTGGGGGAGTACCGTTCCCACACCTTGAGCGGGTGCAGATAGAGTGCTCCGCCAATCTCATACAAGTCCAGCAGCAACTGTGTGGTGTCGCGGATCCGTGCGATGGTTTCGTAGGAATGCCGGCCGCGCAGCAGCGCAAAGTAAGCAACCGTGTCCAGTTCAAACAGATAGGGACAGGTACTGCGGAAAAAGTTGCCGGTCATGAGGTCGCTGCACCATTCATCCGTCAATTCGGTCAGACAGTCAAACACATAGACGGCCTGACGCCCCTCCTCGGCGATGATCCGGTGCACCTCCGCGGTGAACGCCTCAAAACCGCCCCCGGCCTCCAGGGCGCAGACCCGGATGCGGGAATCCGCATCCACCACCGGCGGGTGCTCTCCGAACCGGATGTAAACCACCCGGTATCCGTCTTCCAGCGATTGTTTTGCCAGCCGGGAAGCAAAGAACCGGTAGCCGTCGATGCTGTCCACCTGCCATACGACATTGTCTCCCAGACGAATGTCGTCCAGCACGCGATCCATCGCGGCAAGTCCCGATCGCACACGACGAAACGCGGCGTTTGCCATCGGTATACCGTCCATGCTGCCGCCTCCTTCCGAACCGTACCGCCTCCTTCCGAATCCTGCCGGATCCGGGCGGGAGAAAAAGAGCGCCGGGACGGAGGTTCCGTCCCGGCGTCATTGCCTGCTTCCATTGTACCAAAAAGGGAAGGACTCAGCTCCTGTCCGACTTCTCGATGGCCTCCCACAATCCGTTGAGGTAAGCGATACCGAGCGCGCGGTCATAGAGGCCATACCCAGGCCGGCCGTTTTCATCCCAGATCATGCGGCCGTGGTCAGGGCGCACGTATCCATCGAACCCGGTGTCATACAGCGCTTTTACGACTTCATACATGTCCAGGCTGCCGTCGGACGAAAGATGGGAGCTTTCGTGGAACACGCCCTTCCGCTCGATTTTGATGTTCCGGATGTGGGCGAACGCGATTCTTCCCATCCCGGAAAACTTGCGCAGGATCGCCGGCATGTCGTTGTCCGGATTGGACCCAAGAGAGCCGGTACACAGTGTGAGGGAGTTCGCGGGGGAATCGACGAGCGCCAGAAGGCGTTCCAGGTTCTTCTCCCCGGTTACGATCCGAGGCAGTCCATAGATCGGCCACGGGGGATCGTCCGGATGAATGGCCATGCGGACGCCGGTCTCTTCGCAGACCGGAACAACGGCCCGCAGGAAATAGCCCAGATTTTCGAACAGTTTGTCGGCATCCATGTGACGGTACCTGTCGAACAGCACAGTGAGTTCTCTGAGCCGTTCGGGCTCCCAGCCCGGCAGTGAGAAACCACCCGATTCCTTTGTAAAGCTTTCCACGAGCCGGAGCGGATCCGCGGTTTCGATGCGGTCGCCGTCATAGGCAAGCACGGTTGAACCGTCCGCCAGCGGCTTGGCGAGATCGGAGCGGATCCAGTCGAAGACCGGCATGAAGTTGTAACAGATGACTTTTACACCGACCCCGGCAAGACGCCGGATCGTGGTGATGTAGTTCTCGATGTATTCGTCCCGCCGGCCACCGCCGAGCTTGATGTCCTCGTGTACGTTGACGCTTTCGATGACATCCATCCGGAGTCCGGCATCGTCGACCTGCTTCTTCATCGCCCGGATCTGGTCCCCGGGCCATACTTCTCCCGCCTGCATGTCCATCAAGGTCGCGACAACCCCGGTGATCCCAGGAATCTGACGAATGTGGGAGAGAGGAATATTGTCATGCCCCGGACCATACCACCGGAACGTCATGTTCATGCCCATATGGATCGCACTCCTTTTTCACGGACGGCTTTTGTATCTGCAGATTGTGGTTTTCAGCCGTGTTTTGCAGCACTCATGATACGGGCAGTATCCCGGCGCGTCAACCGGGACCCGGAGAGTTTAGCGAATCACACAAGGGACCGGACCATGGTACAAACCGGTTTATGCATCCGTTCTGTCCCCTTTTTCGGGATGGCTCCCCGTTCCGGCAGGCATGCGGCACAGGACGGAGGTTTGACTTGTTATAATGTCTGTAAACCATCCGGTGCGGCCATCGGAAGGGCGGAGGGATAACGTGTTGTGGATTGACATCTGGTTTGTCGCGTATCTCGGACTGCTGGGTCTGGTCGTCGGCTCGTTTCTCAATGTGGTGGCCTGGCGGCTTCCCAGGAGACAGTCGATCGTCCGCCCTCCGTCCGCCTGTCCGGCCTGTTCCCACCGGTTGTCCGCGATGGATCTGGTACCGGTGTTCTCCTGGCTCTTTCTTCGCGGGAGATGCCGCTACTGCGGTGCTCCGATTGCGGTCCGGTATCCCCTGGTGGAACTGCTGACCGGGATGGTCTTTGCAATGATCGCGCTGGGCTGCGGCTTTTCGATCGGGATCCTGGTTCCGCTCGGTCTGTCCGCAGTATGGATCACTTGCGGGCTGATCGCGCACGACGCAGGTGCGGCCGCCCGCCGCACGGGGCACTCACGACGACTCTGGCGAGCAGCCGAACTCTTGTGCTGGATTACGCTGGCCGCCACGGTGGCGGCTCCCTGGCTCGCAATCTGGCTGGGTCACTGACGGCCGATGCCCGCCCGGATGGGAAGGTCCCATTTATGTTAAAATAAAAGGGATATGCGACGTGACCGCGATCCACCGGAGAACCGTCCGGTGTGGGTGCGGATCCGTATCGAAGGGAAAGAAGGACCCACCGCATGGCCCATGCCAAAACCGCTCTGATTTCCGGTGCTTCGCGTGGTATCGGCCGCGGCATCGCGGAACGACTGGCATCTGAGGGTTACAACATCGCCACGATCGGCTCGGGCCCGGCATCCGCCGCGGACGGGCTGATGACGTCTGTCCGCGCTTCCGGCGGCGAAGGCCTGTATGTCCGGGGCAGTATTGCCTCGGCGGCCGACCGGGACCGGCTGTTTTCTGAGACGCTGACCCGTTTCGGGCGGCTGGATCTGCTGGTCAACAATGCCGGTATTGCACCGCGTCAGCGTGGTGACCTGCTCGAAGTGACAGAGGAGAGCCTGGACGAAGTGCTGGGGGTCAATCTCAAAGGCACGTTTTTCATGTCCCAGACTGCGGCCGGGATCATGCTGGAAGCAAAGAAAGCGGTCCCGGACTATCGGCCGGCCATCATCAACATATCATCGGTGTCCGCCTATACCTCCTCGACCAGCCGGGGAGAATACTGTCTATCCAAAGCCGGGATCGCCATGGCGACGATGCTGTTCGCCGACCGGCTTGCCGCGGACGGCATACCGGTATACGAGATCCGTCCCGGCGTCATCCGGACCGATATGACCGCCGTCGTGCGGGACAAATACGACCGGATGATCGCAGAGGGGCTCACCCCTATTCCGCGTTGGGGCACGCCCGAAGACATCGCGTCTGCCGTGTCGGTTCTGGCATCCGGTCAACTCACGTTCTGCACCGGACAGGTGCTGGATATCGACGGCGGATTCCATATCCGGAGGTTATAAACCCGTACATGCACAAGACCGAGATTTCAATTGCAGGTGTAAAGATGGACCTGTACCGACTGGATACGCTGGTCGTGGGATCGGGTGCTGCCGGACTCAACGCCGCGGAGCGTCTGGCTGCACACGGGATCCCGGACATCGCCGTCATAACCGAAGGACTGAACCGGGGCACCTCCCGCAACACCGGATCGGACAAGCAGACATACTATAAGCTGAACATGGCGGGCGGGCATCCGGATTCGGTGCGCGCCATGGCGGAAACCCTGTTTGCGGGCGGAGCGGTGCACGGGGACATCGCGTTGGTGCAGGCGGCGCTTTCTCCTTTGTGTTTTGCACACCTGGTCGACATCGGGGTCCCGTTCCCCCACAACGAGTATGGAGAATATATCGGCTACCGGACCGACCACGACACCACCACCCGGGCGACTTCGGCGGGACCGCTGACTGCGCAGCGGATGGTCGAGTGTCTGGAAACGGAAGTGAAAAGGCGTGATGTCCCGATCCTGGAGCGCATACAGGCGGTTGCATTGATTCCGGCAGGCACGCCGGACGTGCGGCACATCGCGGGTTTGCTGGCGCTTGACCTCGCCGACCGGCGTGTGCCTCGATTTGTCTTGTTCCAGTGTACGCGGATCGTCTGGGCGACCGGCGGACCTGCAGGCCTCTATGCAGACAGTGTTTATCCACCCTCCCAGTCCGGCGCGACCGGTATTGCACTCGAAGCCGGAGCCCCGGCGCGCAACCTGACCGAATGGCAGTACGGCATCGCGTCGACCCGGTTCCGCTGGAATTTGTCGGGCACCTACCAGCAGGTGCTGCCCCGGTATGTGTCCACCGCCGCGGACGGATCCGACGAACGCGAGTTTCTCCGGGAGTATTTCGAGTCCGACGCGGCGGCTCTCAACGCGGTGTTCCTGAAGGGATACCAGTGGCCCTTTGACCCCGCCAAACTTGGTGGCGGCGGATCGTCGACCGTCGACCTCGCAGTGTTTCGTGAAAGCAGGGAACGCGGGCGCCGGGTGTTTCTGGATTACCGGAACAATCCCCGCGGGGTGACGCTGCCGCTTTCGGCGGACGGGATCGGCGCCGAAGCGTATGCCTATCTGGCCCGGTCCGGCGCGCTGGAGGGGACTCCGTTCGACCGCCTCCTCCGGATGAACCCGGACGCGGTCGGGCTTTATGCGGCACATGGCATCGATCTTGCCCGCGACCGGCTGGAAATTGCGGTTTGTGCCCAGCATTGCAACGGGGGGCTGGAAGGAGACCACTGGTGGCAAAGCCCGCTCAGAGGGTTATACCCGGTCGGCGAAGCCGCGGGCTCTTTCGGCATTCACCGGCCCGGCGGAAGCGCACTCAACGAGACCCAGGCCGGCAGTCGCCGCGCCGCACATCACATCGCGCTGCAGGGACCTGCCCGGTTACCCGATGTAAAGTCCTTTCTGGACGAGGCTCTTCCGGTTGTGCGCCGTCGATTGTCGACGGTGTCCGCCATGATGACACCAGAACTTCCGGGTGACCGGCGTCTGCCCCCCGGGCCGTTCCGCAGACGCTTGCAGCGACGCATGTCGGACGCCGCAGGGTTTTTGCGCAGTCCGGAAAGCGTCCGGTCCGCGCGGGACGCCTGCCTTTCGGAACTTTCCGATCCGGCTGCCGGTCAGCGAGTGGCAGATCCGGGTCAGATACCGCTTGCACTTGGCAATTTCGATTTGCTGATTGCACAGTACGCCTGCCTTTCCGCCATGCTGGATGCTGCTGCGCAGGACATCGGGAGCCGTGGCAGCTGGCTTGCGCCAGACGTACATGGAGACCGGATCTGTGCGGGCATCCGTTACCGGCTGGCCGCGCCCGGTACCGGGGACCGCATCCAGACCTGCTTTTTGACCTTCCCCGCCAGCAGCCCGTCTGACCGGTCAGAACCGGACACGGACGGATCGGCGGATCGAATGGACCTTTTGCCGGAGCCGGGTTTCTCCTGGAACCCTGTCCGGCCGATTCCGCCCGACGACTCGTGGTTTGAAACCGAGTGGGCCCGCTACCGCTCCCGGTGGAGCATCGACACAAAGGAGGACGACGGAACATGCTCATCCAGAACCTGAACGACTTGCAGGATACCATCCGGGAACTGGGACTTGCGATCCCCCTGTCCGGCAGCCTGCCCCTGCTGGCGGAACCGGTTCAGACCGGTGCGCGGACGTTGCCCAACCGGTTATCCATCCAGCCGATGGAAGGATGCGACGCAAACCCGGACGACGGATCTCCCGGTGAAATGACTTTGCGGCGGTACGAACGCTTCGCACGCGGCGGAGCCGGCTTGATCTGGGTGGAGGCGGTCGCGGTCGTTCCGGAGGGACGCGCGAATCCAAGACATCTCTGGATCCACGAGGGCAATGTCGAAGCATTCCGCGGCCTGGTCGACAAGATTCGGGAAGCCGCGCGCGAGAGGACCGGTCAATCCCCGGTTGTGATCATCCAGCTGACGCACGCCGGCCGGTTTTCCAAACCGGAAGGTATGCCCGCTCCCCGCATCGCCTGCCATCACGCCGTACTCGACGCGGTTCACCAGATTCCGGCGGATCTGGAACCGGTTACGGACGAGGAACTCGACGCGCTGCAGGATGCTTTTGTGCGCGCGGCATTGCTCGCCTGGGAGGCCGGATTCGACGGTGTCGACATCAAAGGATGCCACCGTTATCTGAACAGCGAGTTGTTTTCAGCGTTCGACCGGCCCGGCCGGTACGGCGGCAGTTTCGGGAACCGGACCCGTTTCATGCGGGAAACCGTGGACAAGGTGCGCGAAGCATTGCGCGGGGAAATGGTGCTTGCCAGCCGGCTCAACCTGTACGACGGGCTCCCCGGCGGATTCGGCTGTTCCGGTGAGGACGGACTGGGCATCGACCTTTCAGAACCGCTCGCGTTGTGCAGACAACTGTATGATCAAGGCGTGCGCCTGATCAACATGACCATGGGATCACCCTATTACAATCCGCATGTGAACCGGCCTTATAACACAGGCGGGTATGAGCCCCCGGAGCATCCGCTGCAGGGCATTGAACGTTCGCTGTATCTGGCGGGTGAACTCAAAAAAGCGGTTCCGGACATGACGGTCGTCGGCACCGGCTTCAGTTACCTGTCGTTTCTGTCACCGTATCTTGCCGCCGGTGTAGTGGAGCAGGGTCTCGCGGATGTGGTCGGATTTGGCCGTCAGGCTTTTGCCTATCCGGATTTTGCGCGGGATATCCTCAATGCCGCCATGCAGATCCAGAAGGGATATACCATGGACCCTTCGGACGTGCTCGACCGGTCCAAGTGCTGTCTGGCCTGCGGCAAGTGTACGGAACTGATGCGCGCCGGCAAAATCACCGGGTGTGCGGTCCGGGACACCGAAATCTATCTGCCGCTGTATCGGGAGATCAAAAAAATCTGACCGGATCAGCTGTATGATTCATATCGGATGCGTTCACACCGTTCGCAGGTTTTCTTGTCGAGTCCGCAGTCACAGGGCCCCAGCGCGATACGCAGCACCCGTTCCACCGGCATGAGTTCATAGAGCTCCAGATCCTCCGCATCGGAGGCAATCGGTCGGAACCGGCGTGTCGCAATCGAAAGCGCGCGGTCGAGCATGGCCGGATCCAGTCCCAGCGCGAGGGTGATGTGGGGAATCCATAGAGCGGGGGAGTAGATTCGGTCAACTACGCGGATTCCGTCCGGCAAACCAGCCCGAAAGGTTTCGAACGCCTCGCCCAGCGGACCTCGCGCAGCCGCTGCGACATAGAGCACCGCACCTTGTTCCTCCGTCCCTGTAAACACGCCAAGAGAAGGCATATGGAGCGGGATCCGGGGCAAAGAAGCCGCAAACCGCCGGCACCAGGCCTCCAGAGGAGGGATATCCATCGCGGGATCGGTACCGCTGGTTTCCACGACAGAAAGAGTGATATGCGGTTCGATCAACACCCGGTCGAATCCAAGTGTCACACCGGCTTCCTCGAGGGCGTCCCACAAGGCATGGACTTGATCCCGGACGGTTCTGGATGGACGCAAAGTGACAGCGTGGGTCATGGAGTCCTCCGTTTTTTCCCCATTATAACGGATGGCACTCCGCGACGTGCAACTTCGGGTCCGGCTGTTGTCAAACACAGGGGCAGTGAAGGATAATGGAGAACAGACATATGGATAGACCGGAGGTGAGGCAGTGGATCTGATCAGAGCAAAACTGCGCAAACCCGGCCTGCCGGAAGACGTGCTTCTCAGGCGTCGGTTGGTTGACCGCGTGGCTTCCGGGGGGCGGCGCAACGTCTTGTTGACCGCTCCCGTCGGGTATGGGAAAACCATCTTGATGGCGCAGATCCGCCTGGCGCGAGAAGAAGCGGCGGTCTGGTACCGTCTGGACGAGACCGACAATGCGTTCCGGCAGTTTGTCACATATCTGGCCGCGGCATTCGAGCCGTGTTTCCCCGGTTCCGACCAGACCTTTTCCGACCTGATATCCGCCCCGCCGGACGATTTGCGTCCGGATGCCGCCGCGGGGCGTTTCCTGAGTCTGATCGAAGCTGCGACAGGCCGTATTACGCTGTTTCTGGACGACGTCCATGTCATCAGTAGTGAAGCGGTTTGCCAGTTTTTACACCATCTGGCTCATTACGCCGGGCGGTCGCTGCGCATCGTGATGGCCGCGGACCGACCGGTTCCGCAGTTGGCCGATCTCCCCCTTGAGAGACGTTACATCGAACTGGGCGTCGCGGATCTTCGTTTTTCCCGCGAAGAGGCAGAACGCTATCTGGGGTACCGGCTGTCCGTGGAGCGTGCGCACCGGCTGGAGGGATGGCCCTTCGGGTTGGCGTGTCTCCGGCGGTTCGGCTATGAGACACTGCGCGAAGAATCCGGCGCGCTGGCTGATCGGATTCTGGATTCGACAGGATCCTTTGAGCGGTCCCTGCTGTCAGTGATCGCACACTTTCCCCACGCAACTACCGCGCTTTGTGAACGGGTACTGGGTCACGGGGCGGACGCCCGCCCGGTGGCGGACAACCTGAAAGAGCTGATGGCACAAGGCGCGTTCCTGTATGAAACAGAAGACGCGTACGACCTGCATCCGCTGATCGCGGACATTCTGCGCCAGAA
This sequence comes from uncultured Oscillospiraceae bacterium, assembly GCA_964492455.1. Lineage (GTDB taxonomy): Bacteria > Bacillota > Clostridia > Saccharofermentanales > UBA5734 > JAAYKS01. The sequence goes on along the minus strand of CAZBKR010000024.1, from coordinate 4,725 downwards.
ACATCCCCTGACTCCCGTCCAGCGGGAGGCGGCGCTCGACGCGCTGATCGAAGCGGGACGGTATGGCCAGGCGATGTCTCTCGCACTCGAAAACGGAGATCCGGCACAGGCATTCCGCATCTTGAAAGCATCCCGGTACGCGCTCTTGTCATCCGTCTGGGCTGACCGGTTACGGTATTTCGGTTCCCTGCTGACCGATGCCATGTTGTCCCGTCAGCCCGGACTGCGGCTGCTGGCTGCTGGGGAAGCGCTGGTGCGCAGGGACCCGGTTGTTTTCGCCCATCTGGATGCCGCGCGCGCCTTCCTGGAAAAGGATCAGGATGAAGACGGGCAGGTTTGGACCGGACTGATCGCGTCGGCTGCCTGCCGGTATGCACACAGGTTTTCGGACGCGGCGGCCCACATCGCGGAGGTGTTTGACCGCGCGAGCGTACACCCTGAAGCCCGTGTCGATCTCGTAACGGAAATTGCCGCGCTCACCGATGCTGCCTGGCCGGCCATGGAGCGGTATGCGCCCTGGCGGGAAAAACTGTACCGGACCCTCGACGAAAGGGTCCAGGACCCTGCGTCCTTGCGTTTCCTGAGTGCGCTGGCGCTGTGGCTGGCGAGGGACGGCCGGCCTGAAAAGGCCTGGAACGTCCATACCCTGCTGTCCTCCCGTTACGGCGACTACGGGGTATCGGCTGAGGTGCTGTTGCAGCGGTTCCGGTGTGGCGGATTTGAAGAAGCGGAGGCGCTTTTCGAGGAAGCGCTGCACCGGGACGATCTGGACGGTTCGGACCCGCGCCGGGAAGGGCGCGTACTGTACCTGTTTGGGCTCGGCCTGTGCCGCCGTCTTTCAGGCAATTCCGAAGAGGCACTGGAACTGCTGTCGCGCGGACGCCAGGACGCGCTGGCGGAGGGAGACACACACAACGCGCTGCGGTGCGATCTGGAGTTCATCAAAACCCTGTGCCTGCAGGGACACTGGGATCGCGGTATGGGATTGGCTTACGAAGCCCGGCTGGGTGTCCCCCCGAACGATCCGGTCGGGATTGACATCGCGGATGCCTGCCTCGCGACCTTGTCCGCTCTCCACGAGCTCAATGCGGACGCCGAGGCGTATGCGGGTGGAGTCGTGCGTCGATCTGCGCGGGGGCGCGCGGGATATCCGATGCTGGAGGCTTCTCTGGTGCTGTCCGCGTTGGCGGCCCAGGCGGGTGACGACGCGCATGCGATGACGCTGCTTGGAGGTGTGTCTGCCCAGCTGCTGCCGCTTGCGGCCGCCTGGCTCCACGAACACGGTACAACGTTTCCCGCGTTTCTCCGGTTGTGTGAAGAGCGGAACTTGCTGGGTGGTATGCCCGGTCGCGCGCTGTTCTCGCCCGCGCAACCGGTGGAACCGCCGGCGCCTGCCGTCCTTCAAGTCCGTTTTTTCGGAACCCCGGTCGCGGAATCGGGCGGACGGCCGGTTCGCTGGCGTACGCGTAAAGCGCGGGATCTCTTCTTTTTTCTGGCGTTGCACCGTGGACTCAAAAAATCCCGCGCCAGCCTGGTCGAGTCGATTTTTCCCGAAGCAACAGAAGACCAGTTGGTACATCAGGTGAAGAACACACTGTCTGTGCTCCGCAGCAGCCTTGAAAAGGCCGGTTTCCCGGACATGCTTCTTTCGGCAGGAGGATACTACTGGCTGGACGAGAGCCGGATAGACAGCGAATTTGACCGGTTCCGGATGTTGATGCGCGACATGGCCGGCCCGGATCGGGACACCCGTCTCACGGCACTCCGGGAGGTTTGCGGCATGCATCAGGGCGAGCTGTGTGCAGATATGGAGTTCCTGCCGCTTCCCCGCCTGCGCGCGCAGATCCGGGGACAGCTGGAGTCCGCGCTGCTGACCACAATCCAGGAGCAGGTTGCCTCCCGCAGCCTGGCGGACGCGCTCGCGTTTGCAGATTCGCTCTGTCAGATGTCGCCCGACAACCGGGAGTACCATTCCATCCGGCAGGCCCTGCGGGACCGGACATCCTCCTGAAAACAAGACAGGAATGCCAGAAAGAAGCCGGCAGCGATGCCGGCTTTTGCATGGGTGTGGACAGGCTCAATCCGACCAGATTCCGATATTACGGGCTTTGGCGTCCCGCTCCGCTTCGTCGAGCTCCGACTGCTTCGCGGTGTCGGGCGGGTAGGACTTGACGTCCGCGAGACCTTCGAGCGCAAGCTGCCGGTTCACAAAGGTTCCGTCTTCCAGATAGACATACCTGAGCAGCCGGTCATAGGAGTCCCGGTCGGACGTGTCCATCGCCAGCTGGATGGTTCGCCCCTCGACCAGCCCGGCAAGCCGGTCCCCTGCTTCCTGCGCAAACGGTTCGCCCGATTTGCCCTCGCCGGGCATTTCCGGGGCGTCGATTCCGATCAGGCGGATGCGCTCACGACGCCCGTCAACCTGTGCGATCAGCGTGTCCCCGTCCACGACGCGTTCCACTTGCGCGGTCTGCGTTCCGGCCCCGGACAGTCTTGTGGTCGTCGACCGCGTTTCAACCGGATTGTTCCCTTCCGGTGCTCCACCATAGGAAGAGGCGATATACACTCCAACGGCAGCAAGCAGCAGAAGCAGGGGGAGTATTCCTGCGTGGTAAGGAGGCTTCCGAGGTTTCATAAAAGCGGCTTTCTGGCCAGATGCAGATCCATCGTGTCGTGGATGCGGATGCGATCTCCGTACGACAGAATCAGATCCCGCAGATCCGACTCGAACGCGGCCTTTTTCTCCGGCGGCCGGCTGCGGTGGTCGGAATAGGTATTGAGCAGCGCGATGTACTCATTGGCCCGGAACGAGCGCTCCGCGTGATAGACCCTGCATTCGGTCTGCACAAAACCGAAACGGGCAAGTGTTTCCTGGATGCGGCGATACCGAATATCGTTTTCTTCCGGTTCCGAAGCACGCGTGAATCCTTCGGCGTGTTTGGCATACAGTTCCTGTACCTTCGCATGTAAAGACCCGTCCGCTTCTGCGGGGCCGGGACGATTCCAGAACAGCGCAACCGTCCCGCCGGGGCGGAGCATCCTGTATACCGCGGGATAGCCGGTTTCGTCAGGAATCCAGTGGAACGCGGTGGCGGAATAGATCAGATCGATACTGTCCGGAGGACATTCGAACGACTCGAATGCGATGTTCCGAACATCGAAAAGCGGCTGGTCACGATACTTGGCGGCGACATAAGACGCGAGATGTTCCCCGAGCTCGATCGCGGTGACGCGGCACCCGGTCGCGAGCACCGGTTCTGTGGCCTGACCGGTGCCGATGCCGATTTCGATCGCGCGGGAGCGGGCATTGAGCGACGCATACCGGATCAGGTCGGCAAACAGTTGCGGAGAGTACCGGGGGCGCCAGCGGTCATAGTTCGCGGTGTCTTCGTCAAAACGCATGCGCAGATCCATGTTTGTCCACCTCCGAAAGAAAAGTATGGCATATGGATCCGGGTTAGTGAAGAGCAGGCAAATGCGATATGCCAATGGACGATTATCTTTGGTCCGGTATTGTTGTTTCGAAAGCGGATCCTCGTATCCCTTCACTGTTTCGAACCTCGCAGTCTTGATTGCGCAGTTCTTTTTTACCCATTTTTTAATTGATAAAAATAGATCAATTTGTTCGTTTTTCCCCTTGACACCTCCGGGGAAGGGTTGTAAGATTTGAATCGATAAAGAAATATCGATAAAAGAGTATCGGTAATTTCTGCAAAGACGCAACCAGGCCGGACTGCCCGGCCAAAGACAGGAGGCGCATATGACAGAGAACAGAAAACCCCCGAACGCGTCGGAAATTGTCATTCCGGAACCGACACTGCGCCGTATCCCGCTGTATTACCAGTATCTCAAGCGCAAGCAGGAAGAACGGATAGACGCCATTTCGAGCACGACGATGGCGACCGATCTCTCGCTCAATCCGATTCAGATCCGCAAGGATCTTGAGTGGATCGGTGCTACAGGCAAGCCCCGGACCGGGTACGACATAGAAATTCTGCTCGCCCATATGGAGGACTTCCTCGGATACAACAATGCCCACGACGCATTTATCGTCGGTGCGGGACACCTCGGCCAGGCCCTTCTCGGGTATGAGGGCTTTGAGGACTACGGCCTCCATATTGTCGCGGCATTCGACAGCGATCCCGCCAAGGCCGACATGCTGGTCGCCGGCAAAAAGGTGCTCCCGATGGAAAAACTCGAAGACATGGTGAGACGCCTTCATATCCTGATCGGAATTCTGGCGGTTCCTTCCTATGAGGCACAGGCGGTCTGCGACCGGATGATCGCCGCGGGGATCAAAGCGGTCTGGAACTTTACTCCGTTTCATCTCACCGTCCCCGAAGGTGTAATCGTACAGCATGAAAACATGGCGACTTCGCTGGCGGTGCTGGCCAATAAACTCGAAGTCGCACTCCGCAAGGCAAGGGAGCAGGGTAACCATCATGATCAAAAATGAGACAGGCCGGCAGTTTGACCGGGTGTGCCGCATTCTGGACGCACACAAACGCAACCCCGCACATCTGGTTCCGATTCTTCAGGAGGTCCAGGCGGAATACAAATACCTCCCCGAAGAGATCATGACTTTCATCGCAACATCGCTGGCGATCTCGCCCGCAAAAGTGTTCGGGGTCGCGACCTTCTACTCGCACTTCACATTGGAGCCCAAGGGTCGTCACATCGTGCGGATCTGTGACGGGACCGCCTGTCACGTGAAAAAGTCGACCG
>CAZBKR010000023.1:7560-17332 GCA_964492455.1 uncultured Oscillospiraceae bacterium | reverse complement strand
CACCCGTAGGATCCCATCACACCGAACAGTCTGGCCGGCGGCTTCATGGCAGTGGCGGTCACCCCCGCATACACCGCGGCCGGATGCGGCCCGATCAGGACCGTTGGGGTCGCCAGTACCAGTACCGCACTGTCCACAAGATCAAAGATCATGTGCCCGGTTTCAACTGTGAGGCTGTCGGGCCGCGCGCCGAGATTGTGCAGCCGCACCTCCACGCCCCGGCGTTCGAGCGATTGTTTGAGCCGGCCGACCATCACCTCCGTGCTCCCGTGCATACTCACATAGGGAACCGTCGCTTTCCGGAGAACGGTACCTGCCGTCCATCCCGTGTAAGCGTCCAGGATCCGCCCGGGGTCTGTCCAGACCGGCCCGTGGGCCGGAACGATCCAACGGACGTCCAGTGCTTTCACGCGTTCGACATAGCGTGCGATCTGCGCACGGAACGGCATCATGATTTCGGAGTAGTAGGACCGTGCCGCGGTCATGATTGTCTCCGCATCGGGTTCAACCTCTCCAGACTCCGCGAAATGCGATCCGAAAAGGTCGCTGGAAAACAGCACTTTCCGTTCTTCGCAATACACCATCGTATTGTCCGGCCAGTGGGCAAACGGGATGGGGAGGAACCGGAGCGTCAAGCCGCCCAGATCGAGCACATCGTTCTCCGCTACCACATCGATGTCCGATGCCGGAATGTGAAGGTGCGTCCCCAACAGATCCCGCACGCGCGCTGTCGCAACGATCCGGAGCCCGGGCCAGCGATCCTTGACCAGGGCAATGCTGCCTGCGTGGTCCTGTTCAGTATGCAGACAGATAAGATAGTCGACGCGCTCCACACCTGATGCACGCAGATTTTCCATCAGCACTTCGGCCTTGTCCGGATCCACCGCATCAATCAGTGCGGTCTTGTCCCTGCCGAATACCAGATAGGAATTATAGGTCGTGCCGTGCGGGGTCGGCATCAGACAATCGAACAGACTCCGGTCGGGATGCTGGGCACCGACACTGACAACCGAGTCACAACCAGTCAATCGGAACATGGGGTCCTCCCTTTCCGCCGGCCCCGGAAGAGGTTTCCAAGACGCGAGCCCGCCCCGTGCCGGAATCTACCGGACGGAACAGGCTCCGCGGTCAAGCCGGCATCCTGTGTTACTTTTTGCTGAAATCTTCCTTGGACGCACCGCACAGCGGGCAAACCCAGGTGTCAGGCAGATCTTCGAACGCAGTGCCCGGGGCAATGCCGTTTTCGGGATCGCCGACAGCGGGGTCATACTCGTAGCCACAAAGGTTGCAGACATAGATATCCATAAACTCCTCGCTTTCTTCCGGGAGAGATCCCGGCGCTTCTCGCCTGTGTGTGCAGGCGTTACTAAAACTATACCCTAGAATCATAACGAAGGAAATGCATGCCGGGGGGTTCTTGTGTTACGGATTGCGCCGGGCCGGCAGCCGGATGTCTTTGCCGGACTCGGCCTGTCTGGAGGAATGGCGGTACAGAACCACCTTGCGCCCCACCACCTGAACGACTGCGGCCCCCACAGTCCGGGCCGCAAGCTCCGCAAGAGTGCGCGGATCCTCCTCCGCGGTTTTCAAGACATGGATTTTGACGAGTTCCCTCGCGGTAAGCTGCTGATCGAGATCCGTCGCGAGCGCCGGGACAAATCCCGCCTTGCCGATTTGTACCGTGTCCTGCAGCGGATTGGCCATCGCACGCAGGAACGCGCGCTGGCGGCTGTCCAGTTCGGTCATGCCGGAAACCATCCTTTCCCTATTTGAAGTATTCAAATTCAAATCCGCCCAGATCGACGGTGTCTCCCTCTTGCACGCCTGCGCTCTCCAGCTCGTCGATGACCCCTTTGCGCCGGATCAGTCGCTGGAAGTAGCTCAGGGAATCCACATTGTCAAAATTGGTAGATGCAACCAGTTGTTCGATCCACTGCCCGGTGACCCGGTATGTATCGCCCTCCCGCTGGATCGAATACAGCTCGCCCGCCCCTTCCGGAGCAGCAGGCAGGAACGCGTCCGGCTCAAACAACACCGTATCAGGGAGTTCGGGCAGCATGCGCGCGATCTGCCGAAGCAACGGCGTCAGTCCTTCTCCGGTCACCGCGCTGATCGGATACAGCGTATATCCGCGATCTGCCAGCAGCGAGCGGACCCGTTCGACCGCCTCACTGTCCGTCAGGTCGGACTTGTTGGCCGCGACCACCTGAGGTCGCCGCGCAAGATCCGGATTGAACAACGTAAGTTCCCGGTTGATCTGCTCGAAATCTTCGATCGGATCCCTGCCCTCACTGCCTGAGACATCGATCACATGCAGCAGCATTTTGGTGCGTTCGACATGGCGCAGAAAGTCCAGTCCCAGACCGGCTCCCTCGTGTGCACCCTCGATCAGGCCGGGGATGTCAGCCATGACAAACTCGGTCTCGTCGATGGAGACCACGCCCAGACTGGGCTCCAGCGTCGTAAAATGATAATTCGCGATCTTGGGGCGTGCCGCGGAGATCACCGACAGCAGCGTCGACTTTCCGACGTTGGGCATCCCGACCAGTCCGACGTCCGCGAGCAGTTTGAGTTCAACTTCGATATCCCACTCTTCGCCGGGTTCGCCCGCACGCGCAAACTGCGGTGCCTGCCGGACCGAAGTAGCAAAATGCGCGTTCCCTTTTCCCGGACGGCCGCCACGCGCCACTACGGCTTCCTCTCCGTTCCGTGACAGATCCGCGAACACCCGGCCGGTTCCGGCTTCCCGAAGCACGGTCCCGACAGGCACCCGGATCCGCAGTGCGCTGCCGCTTTTCCCGGTCCGGTTCCGCGTCCCGCCTTTTTCGCCGTTCTCCGCGACATACTTTCTCCGGTAGCGGACGTCGCGCAAGGTGCTCATGCCCCCGTCGGCGACAAAAATGATATCGCCGCCCCGTCCGCCGTCCCCGCCGTCAGGGCCGCCGTTGGGCACGTATTTTTCCGTATGAAAAGACACCGCGCCGTTGCCGCCGTCGCCTGCCTTGACATGGATACTGGCATGATCAATGAACATCGTCCACCTCCGACGATCCTGCTGAAAAGACAAAAAGGCCCGGCCTACGCAGACCGGACCCCTTTACGTGTGACCTTCCGGAACGGTTCACTCGACCGGATAGACACTGACTTTCTTGCGGTCCCTGCCCATACGCTCGTATTTCACGCGTCCTTCGACCAGGGAAAACAGGGTATCGTCCGATCCGATGCCGACATTGGTCCCCGGATGAATTTTGGTTCCGCGCTGACGGACCAGAATGTTGCCTGCCAGTGCCAGCTGACCGTCGCCCTTTTTGGCGCCCAGCCGTTTGGACTCGGAGTCGCGCCCGTTGCGGGTGCTTCCTACGCCCTTCTTATGTGCCATGAGAGATGCACCTCCTTTGATTCCCGTCCTTGTGCGCCGGATGCTCCGGCATCAGGACCGGGGGGGTCGCGTCAACCGTTGATCTTGTTGATGCGGACGCGGGTATAGGGCTGCCGGTGTCCGCTCTTGCGGCGGTAACCCTTTTTCGCTTTGTACTTGAAAATCACAATTTTTGCCTGACGGCCCTGCTTGACGATCTCTCCCTCGACTACAAATCCCGCGCCCGGTTTAAAACCGTCGTCGAAAATGCCGAGCACCTGATCGAACTGCACCGTCTGTCCGGCATCGCCTTCGAGCTTCTCCACGAAGATCTCGTCGCCGACCGACACCCGGTACTGCTTGCCGCCTGTCGCAATTACAGCATACATGTCGTGTTCCTCCTGTAAACAGTCTCGCTGGGTCCCCAGGCAGGCGACAGGACTGTAAGTCCCTGCACCGTTTGAATAAGCCCGTCCCATGCGGTCACCAGGGAATCTTAGCATGCGACCGGCCATGTGTCAACGAATCGCCCTGAAATCCGGGTACAATACCTTCTGAAGCTGTTCCATGGTATGCTTAGGTTCATCGATTCTCACGTCAGTATATAAGGAGGCTTCATCGTGATCAAGGGACTGATGCATGTCGCGTTCTGGGTCAGGGACATGGAACGGATGCTCGATTTTTATGTCAATGTGCTCGGCATGGAGAAGATTTTCGAAATGGCCAATGTGGACGGTACCCCGGGCACCGTGTATCTGCGCACGCCCGACCACCGGTACATCGAGCTGTTTCACGGCGGGACCGACCGCGCTTTTGCATCGGACGGACGGGCGACTGGCTACAGCCATCTGTGCCTGGAAGTCGAGGACATCCATGCCGCCGCACTCGAACTGGAAGCGCGCGGTGTGACACTGCGGGTCAAAGAACGGCAGGGTCGCGCGGGCAACATCCAGTGCTGGATCGACGATCCCGACGGGAACCCGATTGAGATCATGCAGATTCTGCCTGACTCCCCGGTGCTGATCCCTCCCGCAGACGGCGTCTTTGTGCCGGAAGATCAGAAACGCAAATAGAAGCAAAGCCCATGCCGTCGACCATGAAAACGACGACCGCCGGCTCCCGTTTGGAGAGACCGGCGGTCGTTTTGCATGAGGAAAGCCGTGCATCAGGCGAATGTAAGCACATTCCAGGACAGGGGTTCGATCCGGACAGTGCCGCGCCCGTTTTCGAGCATCGAGGCATCACAGCTTCTCGCCTGCGGGAGCACGGTATCGGGGCGGTCGAGGGTGTTGACAGCCTCAAGATCCGGATGCGTCAGAACGGTATGACCGGTGGCTTTGAGCGTCTCAAATCCCGGCAGTGTCAATGATGTCTCCAGCGCTTCCCGTCCGCGGTTCAGGAGAAAGAGCGCCAGTGTCCCCTTTTCCTCGTTCCAGACGGCCGCCGCGTCCAGCCAGGGCACGTCGGTGTACTGTTTGCTGTCGTACCGCGGGCTGGTGATCAGCGGACGGATCGCATCCCCGCGGCCCAGGCTCGACGCGTCCCGGAACGGGAAAAAGATGGTCTGACGGCAGGCACCGCCGCCGTTGGCAGTCATGATCGGGGCGATGACGTTGACCAGCTGAGCCAGACAGGCGACCTTGACCCGGTCCGCGTGATTGAGAAGCGTGATCAGCATCCCGCCGACCAGCAGCGCGTCCTCCATGTTGTAGATGTCTTCCAGACGGGAGGGAGCCTTGCCCCAGGGGGCGCGGTCGATGGTGCGGTCCTGTTCGTTGGAGTGATACCACACGTTCCACTCGTCGAACGACAGGTTGATATTTTTCTTGCCGCGTTTGCGGGCTTTCACATAATCGCAGGTCGAGACGACCGAAGATATGAATGCGTCCATATCGAGCGTACGGGCCAGAAAGCTGTCGGTATCCCCGTCACGATTTCCGTAATACTGGTGCAGGCTGATGTAATCCACTTCGTTGTAGGCGTGTCCCAGCACCTCTGCTTCCCATTCCGGGAAAGTCGGCATGTCCTTGCCCGAACTTCCGCAGGCAACCAGTTCGATCGAAGGATCCACCATACGCATTACCTTGGCGGTCTCCAGCGCAATCCGGCCGTACTCGGCGGCAGTCTTCGTGCAGATCTGCCAGGGACCGTCCATTTCGTTGCCCAGGCACCACAACTTGATCCCGTGCGGATCCTTGTGCCCGTTGGCGATACGCATGTCGCTCAGGCGTGTGCCGCCGGGATGGTTGCAGTATTCCACGAGATGGCGTGCGGCATCCGGCCCGCGGGTTCCCAGATTGACCGCCAGCATCGGCTCCGTCCCTGCCTTGCGGGCCCAGTCGATGAACTCGTCGGTGCCGAACGTGTTGTCCTCCAGGGTTTTCCATGCGAGATCGAGCCGTTTGGGCCGGTTCGCGACCGGGCCGACTCCGTCTTCCCATTGGTAACCCGAAACAAAATTGCCGCCGGGATAACGCACGATCGGAACCCCCAGCTCATTGACCATCCGGATCACATCCCGTCGAAACCCCTGTTCGTCCGCATCGGGATGGCCGGGTTCATAAATGCCGCCGTACACCGCGCGTCCCAGATGCTCGACGAATGAGCCGAACAGCCGCCGGTCGACCTCCCCGATCCGGTACGCCTTGTCCAATCGAACTGCTGCCTTTTGCATGTCCTGCACCTCCATATGGTTTTATGTTGTTTGATTCGTCTCTCCAACCGGAATCGCGCCCTCAATCCGGATTTTGTCTCCGTCGGAAACCAGTGACTCCAGCCGTATACCGTACTGATTCAGAAAAAAGGTCTCCATTCCTTTATCGAACTCTTTATTCGCGCTGTCCACCAGTGTGGCGGGCAAAGTGATGTTTCCGATCCGTATTTCCTCCAGAACCGTTGTTTGTTCCGGTTCCGCCGGATCCGGGAGCGCGATCCGGACCAATACCGCAACCGATGCAGGCAATTCTCCCACGGCGGCATACAAAGCGTCCGGTGTGAAACCCGCAAGGGTGGCCGCGGCTGCGGGAGAGGCGACAGCGGAAAGCGACACCTGGCCGCCCTGCTCCCCTTCTCCATCCTCGATCCGCACCTGCACCGCATGGAGCACATCCGGATCGGTTCCCCCGTTGTCCAGCAGATACGCGAACTGTCCCTCCGTCAGGGAGATCTCCTCCTGCCGCGCACTCCGGCCGTTGTCCGGACGGAGCCGGGAGACCTCCATGCCGAGCCGGTCCTCCAGGGCATCCCGTTCCTCCCGGCCGATCGGTTCCATCCCCAGATCGGTCTGACGGTCGATCCCCGCCAGACGGGAGACCCAGGCGATCCGGAGCACCCCCTGTACCCCTCCGTGCACATAGGCGACTCCGACCCGGACGGCCAGGAGAAGGATCACTGTCAGCAAAAACGCCAGCAGTGCCAACGCGATGCGGGAGCCTCTGCGAAACGTAGTGTACCGCATTATAACATCACGGCCAGAACGACCGCCGCGGCCAGGTGGCTGAACGGCAGTGAACCGGACAACCCGCCGACCGCGCGGCTGTATCCCCACGCGCAAACCGTTGCTGCCGCCGCCGCAACCCAGGCAAAAAATCCGCCGCCGGTCAGCAGGACGACAGCAGACGCGACGGCAGCGCAAAACAGCAAATCGACCGCATCAAGCCCGCGCGAAACAAAACGGTCCACGGTGCCCGACCAGCCCCTGGGCAGAGAAAGGAATCCGAACACGGTAAAACGGAACAATAGAACCGCTGCACCCGCAGCAAAAGGTTCCCAACGGATCAGCGGCCGGCTCCAGAGCATGCGACCGACCAGTCCGAACGTCACACAAACCAGAAGCAGGGCGCCGGCTGTCAGCAATCCCGTACGCGTGACCTCCTGTCCTGGCATGGTTCCCTCGGGGAACAACCGCGCGAGCGATCCAAACACCAGGACGGCCGCCAACGCACCCGCGACAAACAGAACGGTCGCGTCGAAGGGCAGGAGCAGAAAACCGGTCCGGCCCAACCGGCCCGTATCATCCGCGGTCCCCATCCAGCGTGCCAGATCGTCGCGAACCATCGGAGACAAAAGTCCCAGTCCGGACGGAATGCCGGGATAAAGAGTCAGCCTTGTATCTCCGCTTGCCGCCAGATAGGTCATCGAGCGGGTTGGACCTTCACTCTCCGCCGGAGCCGACAGCGTCGTGTCCTCTCCCGACAATGCTTCATAGAGTCCACGGAGAGACGTCTCCCCGGGTGCGTCGTTGCGGCCGGTAGAGAAAATGCCCGTCGGATGCGCCGGCGGGAGATCGACCGGATCCTCCGCGTCCAGTGCGGGATCCAGGAGGACCCATCCGGCAACGGACGCAAATGCCGCATCCGTCAACACGGCACGGGCGGTATCCAGATACGCCAGCACCCAGACCCGGCCGGGCGGTACATCCGCTTCGCCGGTGAAGGTATCGATGGCGTTTTGAAGGACTGACGTATCGGGATTTACGGGGATCGGGCAACTCATCGCGCAGGATCCGGCACGCGCCAGATCATCCAGCAGGGGCAGCAGACCGGCCGGGGCGTTCTTTTCCGGATATACGATCAAAACCGGGGTTCCTTCGGTCTGGCCGGAGACCGGGAGGGCAAGCGATGCCACCCTTGTGATACCACTTCCCGCGCCGGTCAGCGGAATCTCCCTGATACCGGACGAACGGCTCAACCCCGACCAGCACAGCATGCCGAGGGCAATCAAAGGCACCAGCGCCCACACTGTCAAAGCGGCACCGCGGCTCCCCCGCATCGGAGTGAATCTGGTGCCAGGGCCCGCCATGCAATATCCTCCAGCTCATGGGATTTTGATATCCTGTCCATCATTATAACATCAGAGGATCGAAGAACGGCAGTCGCTTCCGGTCTTGTCTTCGCTCCTTTCCGACCCTGTTTCCTGCAATCCGGCCACCGGTCACGCAACGGTCACGCCACCGCCGGCCGCTTGTGATAAAATCACTACGGAAATCACCAGAAGGAGCGTCCCACATGAGCGAGAGGCAAGGTTCTCCCATACCGCTCACCCCGGGTGTCCGGATTTTTTTCATCGGCATCGGCGGCATCAGCATGGCCGGATTGGCTGAGATCAGCCGGTCATACGGATTTGAGGTCGCTGGATCCGACCGGCACACCGGCCCCCGCACCGATCGGCTGGCGACGCTCGGCATCACCGTCCGGTCCGGACACAGTGCGGAGTGGATCGACGCGTTCGCACCGGACCTGGTCGTCCATACCGCCGCGGTGCATGCAGACAACCCGGAGTGGATTCGCGCACGCGCACTGGGGATTCCGGTCGCGGATCGTGCGGATTACCTCGGTTGGCTCAATCAGCTGTTCCGGCAGGTGGTCAACATCTCCGGAACACACGGCAAGACCACCACTACCGCGATGTGCGCCTCCATCCTCGTGCAGGCGGGCGTCGACCCCACCGTACATCTGGGTGCCGAACTCGCTCTGTTCGGATCCAGTGTCCGGCTGGGACGTCCGGGCGAGGTCATGGTATCTGAAGCCTGTGAATACATGAAGAGCTTCCTCCGGTTTTATTCCACGACCGCCGCGATTCTGAACATCGATTATGACCATGTGGACACCTACGCGAATCTGGAGGAAGTCATCGACGCGTTTGCCGCCTTCTCGCTTCTGACCCCGCCGGACGGTACTCTGGTCGTTCCCGCATTCGACCCCGGTGTCGCCTCCATGATGGACCGTCTGGCAGAAACCGCGGGAGACGATGTGGATCGCCTGCCGCGCATCGTCTCTTTCGGCATGCCGGAAGACCGGCTGCGGGGGAATCCTCCGACAGTGGTGTGTTCCGGTCTGCGTTACGAAGGAGGTCTCCCCTGTTTCGACGTACAGATCGAAGGCTCTCTGTATGCGTCCATCCGGTTGCGTGTGCCGGGAGAGCACAATGTCAAAAACGCGCTGGCGGCCATCGCCTGTGCCTGGCTGAACGGGGGAACCCCCGAGGCGGCCGAACAGGCACTGGCATCCTACACCGGCGCGGAAGGGCGCTTCGACATCCGCGGCACCTACCGCGGTGCGACCGTCATCAGCGATTACGCGCACCATCCGGCCGCGGCAAGGGCAACCCTCCAGGCTGCGCGCACCTTGCCCCACAACCATACCTGGGTGGTGTTTCAACCGCTCACGTTCAGCCGGACGCGGGTGCTGTTCGACGACTTTGTCGAGGCACTTCTACCCTGCGAGTACGTCATTTTTTCCGAAATTTTCAGTGACCGGGAAACCGATCCCGGGGACTTGAGCTCCCGCATGCTCGCGGATAGCGTCAACAAACGGGGCGGCCATGCTGTGTTCGCCGAGGGATTCGATGAAATCCGGTCTTTGCTGAACGCGGTGGTTTCCGAAGGGGATCTGATTCTGGTCCTGGGGCCCGAAG
>CAZBKR010000023.1:0-7550 GCA_964492455.1 uncultured Oscillospiraceae bacterium | reverse complement strand
CAAGCGAAATTGTCATCGCTCGACGCCCGCAAGAGCTACGTTTACCAACTCGCCAGGTTCGCCAAGGCATTCTATGCCATGAGCGGTTTCTATTCCTTCGCAGAAGATATCCGGGAATTCGCAGACTGGCTGCTCGCACACGCCTGATCCTCTCTCCGGAACCCTTCCCTCTTCCGCTGTTCCAACAAACAAAGAGGCGTCCGCCGCGGACGCCTCTTTATCTCTCTGATCAGAGTCACCTGTCAGTCATCTGCCGGTTCTGTGCTGCCGGCATCCGTCCCGCCTTCCGGAGATACAGGATGACTCCCCGCGTCATCCGGCACGATGGATAAGTCCGCGGGAACCACTGCGGAAGCTGCCTCCAGCGTGGAAGCACCGGAAGATACACCGGACTCCGGCAGATCGCCCATGGTGGACAGGAACAGTTCCTCGAACTCCGGTCCTTCGATCTTTTCCTTCTCGAGCAGTCGGGTAGCGACCGCTTCGAGGGTGGTGCGGCGTTCGCGCAATGCGTCCAGTGTAGCGGCATACGCGTCGTCGATGATCTTTTTTGTCTCTTCATCGATGATGCCGGCCAGTTTTTCACTGTAATTCTGGACATGGCCGTAGTCTTTCCCGAGGAAGACCTCTTCCTGGCTGCCGAACACCAGATTGCCCAGCTGGTTGCTCATACCGAACTTCATGATCATATCCCGTGCGATCGCGTTGCACTGCTGCAGATCGGACGCGGCGCCGGTCGACACCTCGCCAAAGACGATTTCCTCAGCCGCCCGTCCAGCCAGCGAGATCATGATCGTCGCGATCAGCTGTTTGCGGGTCGTATAGTAAATATCCTCGTTCGGTTTGTGTGCGGTGTATCCGCCCGCCATGCCCGCCGGAATGATGGAGATGCGCTCCACCTTGTCGGTTTCCGAAACCATCCGGAGGATGATCGCGTGACCGGCCTCGTGGTACGCCGTGAGTTTCTTTTCCTTGTCGTTCATCAGGCGGCTTTTCTTCTCGGGACCGATCATCACCTTGAACACCGACTCGGTGATGTCGGTGTACCGGATCTCTTTGTCTCCGCGGCGCGCGGCGAGCAAAGCCGCTTCGTTGAGCAGGTTGGCCAGATCCGCGCCGGTGAAACCGGGGGTAGCGCGGGCGATCTCATTCAGATCGATCGAGGGGTCGAGCGGTTTATTGCGGGCGTGGACTTTGAGGATCGCCTCACGGCCGCGGATGTCCGGGCGCATCACGGTGACCCGGCGGTCAAAACGGCCGGGACGGAGCAGCGCGGGATCCAGAATATCAGGTCGGTTGGTGGCCGCCATGATGATCACATCCTGGTTGGGGCCGAACCCGTCCATCTCGACCAGCAACTGATTGAGTGTCTGCTCGCGCTCGTCGTGACCGCCGCCCATGCCCGCGCCGCGATGGCGCCCGACCGCGTCGATCTCGTCGATAAACACGATGGCCGGGCTGTTCTTCTTGGCGGTCTCGAACAGGTCGCGCACGCGGGAGGCTCCGACACCGACAAACATTTCAACGAAATCCGAACCGCTGATCGAATAAAACGGAACGCCGGCCTCCCCTGCGACCGCCTTGGCCAGCAGGGTCTTACCGGTGCCCGGAGGGCCGACCAGCAGGATGCCGCGCGGTATTTTGGCACCCAGATCGGAGTACTTTTTCGGATTTTTCAGGAAATCGACGATCTCCTTGAGCTCTTCTTTCTCCTCATCCGCTCCCGCGACGTCGCGGAACGTGATCGGATTTTTGGACGGATCGGAGAGTTTAGCCCGGCTGCGCCCGAAATTGATCGCGGTCTTTCCCTCCCCGGATTGCCGGTTGTAGGTAAACCAGATAAACAATCCGATGGAACCGAACATCAGCACCAGCAGGACAATGTTGACCAGAAAGCTCAGATCGGTCGGCTCGTTGTAGTCGTACCCGTCAATCTTCCCTTCCGCATGCGCCTGTTCCAACGTTTCCTGCAGGCGTTCCAGCCAGTAGGGAGACACGGTCTTGTCGATGGTCGAGACGCCTTCCACCGGATTCTCAAAATCGATCCGGATGGAGAATCCGTTCACCATCACACTTCCTTTGACATTGCCCAGTTCGATCTGTTCGATGACTTTTGACAACGAAAGGGACGGCTTCTGGGTCAGGCTGGGAATGATGGTCGCAAAAGCGATAGCCACCAGCAGCAAAATAACATAAAAGCTAAGTCCGGACCTTGCGGTTTTGGGTTTCATCTGATTACTCCTCTACGGCTTCCCGGAGTATACGCACGTCCGGAAGGTTGCGGTAAATCCCGTCGAAATCGAGCCCGTACCCGACGATGAACTCGTCGGGGATCCGGCGCCCCACATACTCAACTTCAATCGGGACCTTGCGGCGTTCAGGTTTGTCAAAAGCGGTGCACAGGGCGATGCTCGCGGGTTTTCGGGTGGAAAGCAGCTGTTTGAGATGGTTGAGGGTAAGGCCGGAATCCACGATGTCTTCGACGACGATCACATGTTTCCCGGCGATGTTCTGGTCGACATCCTTGATGATCCGCACAACGCCCGTCGACTGGGTGCCGCCGCCGTAACTGCTCACGGAGATAAAATCCATATCGACCGGCAGATCGATATTGCGGGCCAGATCGGCCAGAAATACAAAAGCCCCTTTGAGAACGCCGATCAGAAACAACTGCTTTCCCGCGTAATCTTCTGTTATGCGCCGGCCCAGGGTTTTGCAGATGTCCGCGATTTCTTCTTTGCTGATCAGTGTCTCACCCAGGATTTTTCCCATCGGTATGGTCCCTCGTTCTTGTGTTTTCGATTATGTTGACGCTCATTATCCTATATTTCAAGCGTCACGGCAACAAAATGGTTCCGCGATCCCCGCATCAGGGAGATACGCGAGCCAGACACAGTCTTCGTCCGGCTCGCGGTCCCGGCGCCACTCGTACGGCACAGCCCCGGACACGCCCGGAATCCAGGCGATTTCGGAGGCGACCGCGACCAGAGGCAGGCGGTCTCTCAACGCGGCCGGCACCTTCCGGTCAATCAGGTATCGCTTGACTGTCCGGCTGCCGGAACCGCGTACCGGACGGATCCGGTCTCCCGGGCGTCTGGTGCGGACCAGCGCGTCCGCCAATGCAGCACGGGAAAACGCGGAGACGAAAACCGGCGCGTCCTCCCGTCCTGCCGGAAGGTTCGTCCGGTCCGAAGACGCGACGAAAATCCCCCCCGGCGTTTGGGTCTTCCCGTCCAGCCGCAGGGGGATCGGGTTCCAGCGTTCGAAGGGGACGGCATCGGCACGGGAATGCAGCCTGAGTACTCCGTCCGTACAGATCGCCTGCACACCGCCCGGCAAATCCGCCCGGGCGCCGTTCCGGCGGGATCGCACCAGTGTCAGGACGGCTTCGACATGATCCCGACCGAGGTCGTTTCGCGTGCCTGTTGTCTCTTCATACAGCAACCGGACGATCCGGCCTCCGAGCGCTTTCGGCAAATCCGACAGACCGGTGCGATCCACTCCGCCGGCCCGGCGGATCTTCTCTGCTGCCTCGCGCGCGGCTCTTTCCAGATAGGCGGCGTCGTCACACAGCATAGACGCGGTCTCCGACAGACGCATTGACGGGTCCGGCCCGGAAAGGTCTTCGATCAGGGGCAGGAGTTCCAGCCGGATCCGGTTGCGGGTCGTGACGGGCTGCGCGTTGGTCGCATCGATCCGCCAAGTCATTCCGGTTCCCTCAAGATATGCCAGGATGTCTGCTCGTGAGCAGGTCAGCAAAGGACGCACAATGCGCCCGTTGCTCAGAGGCATACCGGCAAGTCCCTGCAGACCGCTTCCGCGAAACAGGTGCATCAGAAGGGTTTCCGCCTGGTCTTCCCTGTGGTGTGCGACTGCGACACGAACAGGACGGCCGGGGGCCCCGCCTGCCTTTCCCGCTTCCAGCTCACCGGACAGACGCTCGAAAAAGCGGTAGCGGACAGCACGGGCCGCTGTTTCGATGCTCTGGCCTTCCCCGGCAGCCAGCGCGCCGACGTCGGCACGCAGCAGATGAAACGGGAGACCCAGCGACGCGCTCAGAGAGCGCACAAAGTCTTCGTCTCCGTCCGAATCCGGGCCGCGCAGCAGATGATTCACGTGTGCGACCTGCAGTGCCCAGCCCCGCCCGGGTGCCATCGTATGCAGCAGATGGAGCAGGCAGACCGAGTCCGGCCCGCCTGATACGCCGACGACCACCACTGCCCCGTCAGGGAGCGCGTCGTGACCACGGAGATTCTCCGCGACCCGGGACAGCAATGTACGGACCGGATCCATATTCAAACGCCGTCGAAGGGGTCGGGGTGTGCTTCGTTTTCGGGCAAATCAAAGAACATCGTGTACTGACCCTGCCATCCGATGTTGACCGTGCGGGTTTCCCCCTGCCTGTTCTTCGCGATGATCACTTCTGCCACTTCGGTCTCGAGCGGTTCCTGATTGTTTTCATAATAGCTGGGACGATGCAAAAACATCACCACGTCCGCGTCCTGCTCGATGGAACCGGAATCCCGCAGGTCGGACAGCATCGGCTTTTTGTCCTGCCGCTGCATGTTGGCACGGCTGAGCTGGGAGATCGCGATCACCGGGACGTCCAGGTCCTTGGCCATGATCTTGAGCGAACGCGAAATGTCTGAGATTTCCTGCTGGCGGTTCTCGTTGCGGCGCGAACCGCCGCTCATCAGCTGCATATAGTCGATGACGACCAGACCGAGTTTGCCTTCCAGCTTGAGCTGGCGGCAACGCGACTGGATTTCCAGTACGGTGGTGCCCGACCGGTCATCGACATAGACCGGCGCGCTGCTCAGCACCTTCACCACATCCGCCAGGCGCTCCCAATCGGATTGTGTCAGCTGACCGGTCCGGATATGACGGGAGTTCATGCGCGCCTGTACGCTCAGCATACGGCTCGCGACTTCCTCTTTGGACATTTCCAGGCTGAACACCGCGCAGGGAACGCGGTGAATCAGCGCGGTTTTCTGGACGATATTGAGCGCCAGCGCGGTTTTGCCCATCGACGGCCGGGCCGCTACGATCACAAGTGAACCTTTGTTCAAACCGCCCAGCACGCGGTCCAATGTCGCGTACCCGGTTTTGACCGATCGTTCCTGCATCTCCCCGGACCGGATTTTGTGGATGTCGTTGATGGTCTGCGCTATGATCTCCCGCATGCTGGAGAATCCCGACTGGTCGCGGTTCTCACGGATGTCGAAGATCCGCTTGGCCGACAGGTCGAGGAGCCGGTCCGCGTTGTCGGAATCGTCAAAACACAGCCCCCGGATCTCGTCCATTGTCGTCAGCAACCGCCGCAGAATCGCCTTCTGCCGAACGATATCGACATAGCTGTCGACATGCGCAATCACCGGCGCCATATCCGGGAGCGAACTGATATACGCCAGACCGCCGCACAGGTCCAGCTGATTTTTGGACTCCAGGTAATCGGAAACCGTGATGATGTCGACCGGCTTCTGCGCAATCGCAAGCGCACAGACCGCATCAAACACCAGCCGGTGATCCGGACTGTAAAAATCCTCCGGCTTGAGTGTCGCGGTGGCGATCGCCAGCGGAATCTCACCGGACATCGCGCACCCGAGCACGGACTGCTCGGCCTGGCGGCTGTTCGGAGGCACTTTTCCCAGAGCGGAGACGGCGGTAGTCGCGCTTCGCGCAGGTCGTCCGGGATCGGCAGCGTTCATGGTGTACTCCTTCAGCCCGCGGCCACAACCCGGACCACAACGGTCACATTCACGCCGGTATGCAGGCGGATATCCACCGGGTGATCGCCCAGTGTCTTGATCGGGGATGGGATTGCGATGCCCCGGCGATCGACCTCATATCCGGCTTTTTCCATGGCGGAAGCCACATCCATCGCGGTAACCGCACCATACAGCCGGCCGCCTTCCCCGCATTTGACAGGCAGTTCAAACGCCTGGCCGTTGATTTTGGCTGCAATCTCGCGGGCTTCCTGAAGTTCGTGCGCCGCGCGTGCGTCCTGTGCGCTTTTTCTGTTTTTGACCGCATTGAGGTTTACAGGCGTCGCTTCCATGGCCAGTTTTCTTTTGATCAGGAAGTTGTTCGCGTACCCGTCGTTGACTTCAACAATCTGATCCAGCTTACCCAATCCTTTTACGTCCTGCAGCAAAATGACCTTCATATGCCACCCTCCGGTTTCAACTGTTTGATAGAACATTTTACCATAACCGCATCGTTGCAGGGACTTGTCACCTGCCGTCAGCTCACCTCGCAATCCGGTCCGCTGTCTCCCTCTCCCTCCAGCGTCCGCAGATAAAACAAGCGGCCCGGAGGCCGCTTGCGCGCATAGGTCAAAAAGCCCGAAGGCCGCCGCCGCCCTAAGAGCTGCGGTGGTTTCACCTAAGCCGTTAAGGTCGTTACTCGCCTGCGATCGGCAGCATCGCAAGATGTCTCGCGCGTTTGATCGCGATCGTGAGTTCCCGCTGGTGCGCCGCGCAGTTGCCGGACATGCGCTTCGGAAGGATCTTGCCCCGCTCCGTCACAAATTTGCGAAGTCTGGGGATATCCTTATAGTCGATGTGCTCCACTTTGTCGGCACAAAACGCGCATACTTTCCGGCGGGACCTTCTCGGGCGTCCGCCCCGGTCGCTGCGCCTGAAGTCAGCCATGGTCGTTCCTCCTCTTCAAAAAAATCAATGCATCCGGTCAGTCAGGGGTCGAGATCGAAAGGCAGGGAGATGTCGTCGTCCGGAGTCGGAACGAAACCGCCCTCCTGGGCGGGGCGCTGTGCGGGCGGAGAGGGCTGGCGGGTAAACCCGCCCGTCCTGGGCTCGAAAGCGCGCGCGTCCTGTCCGGAAAAATCGCCACTCTGCTTGGAATCCGCGAAATGGGCTTCTTCGGCCACGATTTCCGTCGCCGTCCGCTTCTGCCCGGCGGAATCCTCGTAGTTCCGGACCTGGATCCGGCCGACCACAGCGATCCGGGAACCTTTGGTAAAATACCTTGCGACAAATTCGGCTGTCTGCCGCCAGAATACAACCGGGATAAAGTCGGCTTGACGTTCCCCGTTCTGCGCTCTGGAACGGCGGTCCACCGCTACGGTGACCGTACAGACCGAAACATTGTCCTGCAGTGTCCGGAGTTCCGGATCACGTGTGAGTCTTCCCATAATGATCGCTTTGTTCATGACTGCACCTTACCTCTCTTTTCCGTCATCACTCTCCGATGCGGACGACCAGGTACCTCAGGACTCCTTCCGTGATCTTGAACACGCGTTCAAGCTCTTTCGGGAATTCCGCGTCTTCGGTGGAAAAGCGAACCAGCTCGTAAAACCCGTCGCGGGTTTTCTCGATCTCGTACGCCAGCCGGCGGGCGCCCCAGGTCTCCACGGACATCTCTGTCGCGTTCGCTTCGATCAGCGAACGGATTTTTTCCGTCGTGGAAGCCAGGCCCTCGTCTCCGAGAGCGGGATTGATCACATACACTACCTCATACTGTCTTGCCATTAAATCACCTCCTCCTGGACTGAACGGCTCCGCCACGCGGGCGGAGCGAGGATAGTCGAA
>CAZBKR010000022.1:0-17606 GCA_964492455.1 uncultured Oscillospiraceae bacterium | reverse complement strand
GGAAAGATCGGTCTGTTCGGCGGCGCGGGCGTCGGCAAGACGGTGCTTATCACGGAGCTCATCCGCAACGTCGCCACCGAGCACGGCGGGTTCTCGGTGTTCGCGGGGGTCGGCGAGCGCTCCCGGGAAGGCAACGACCTCTGGAATGAAATGAAGGATTCCGGTGTGCTCGAGAAGACCGTAATGGTGTTCGGGCAAATGAATGAAACCGCTGGTGCACGGATGCGCGTGCCGCTGACCGCACTGACGATGGCAGAGTATTTCCGCGACGTGCAGCACAAGGATGTGCTGCTGTTCGTCGACAACATTTTCCGTTTCATCCAGGCAGGGTCGGAAGTCTCCGCCCTCCTCGGACGCATCCCGTCCGCAGTCGGATACCAGCCCACCTTGGCCAACGAAGTGGGCGCGCTGCAGGAGCGGATTACTTCGACCCGCAACGGTGCCATCACGTCGATCCAGGCGGTCTATGTCCCTGCGGACGACCTGACCGACCCGGCCCCCGCGACGACCTTTTCCCACCTGGACGCCATCACGGTACTGTCTCGTTCGGTGGTGGAACTGGGCATCTATCCCGCGGTCGACCCTCTGGAATCCTCCTCCCGGATTCTGACCGAGGACGTACTGGGTCGGGAGCATTACCAGACCGCCCGGCGGGTGCAGGAGATGCTCCAGCGCTACAAAGAACTGCAGGACATCATCGCGATTCTCGGGATGGAAGAACTCAGCGAGGCGGACAAGCGCACTGTCGCGCGTGCCCGCAAAATCCAGCGGTTCCTATCGCAGCCCTTCTTTGTGGCGGAGAACTCGACCGGCTACCAGGGGCGCTATGTGCCGCTCGAAGAGACCATCCGCGGATTCGGCGAAATTGTCGCCGGAGGAGCGGACAAAATTCCGGAAAGCTACTTCTTTATGCGCGGCACCATCGACGAAGTGTACGACGCGTATCAGGCCGCGAGGTAGAACGATGGCAGCGGATGACAAAATCCGGCTCGAGATCGTCACGCCCTATGGGGTGTTCTACGAGGGTGAGGTGGATTCGGTAACCGTGCGGGTCAAAGACGGAGAACTCGGGATCATGCACATGCACACCCCGATGATTGCGGCCCTCGTTCCGGGTGAAACCCGCATGTTGGAAAACGGCGAGTGGAAGCACTGCCTGACCACCAACGGATACGCCGAGATCGGGCCCGACCTGGTGCTGGTCATGGTGTCCGCCGCCGAATGGCCGGACGACATCGACGTCGCACGCGCGACCAAAGCGCTCGCACGCGCAACCGAACGGTATGCCACCCACCGCGGCCATCCGACGCTCGCTCCACGCGATCGTCATGCGATGGAGCGAGCGAAAGCGCGGCTGGAAATCGCAGCCAAGCACGCGACCAAACAAGACACCCTCGACAAACGATTCCACTGAGTCACCTCGTCAATCGACCGTAAAGTGAAACTTACGCCCCGCGATGCCGATCCGGCAGCGGTCGGGGAGAGGTTCCTGCACGTGCTTGTCCAGCCGCCGGCCGTCCAGTCGGGTGCCGTTGACCGAGCCTAAATCCGTGAGAAAGAAAGAACCATTGTATTGCGTGATCCGGGCATGCGCCCGCCCGACTTCCGTGTCCGGCAGCACGAGATCTGCGAGGTCCGGATCGCGCCCGATGACGAAGTCCGCTGTCAGGATATAAGCCCGGAGGCCTTTTGTCTCCTCAGGTGTACCTGGTTCCCCCTCCGACAAGAAGCCCAGCCGTTCGGACGGGTCGAGAGTCTCGACCGGCGCCGTGTGAGCTCCCATGCGGCCGAGCGCTCCCATCCGGGAGGCACAGGCGGACAGCAATCCGGAGACGCGAACGTCCCGAAAAAACCGGCTGACCTCGCGCAACGGCCCGTCGTGCGGTCGGGAAGAGCGAGTTGTGCCGGCTTCCAGTCCGGACAACCGGAGCGGAGAGGCGGGCATGAACAGCAACAGTGCGTCCGCGACCGCCGTCAGCCCCAGGCAGCCGGCGGACAGCATCCGCCAGGCGCTATGGCCCAGCCGGTCGGGCCAGAACAGCCGCATGATCGCCGGCAGACAAGCCACGAGTGCCGGTCCCGCCAGCCATCCCGCGATTCGCAGGGAGCGCAGGAGGGGGGAATGACCCGGCCGGTCAGAGAAATCCTCTCCGGGATTCTCTTCGGCTTCATCCAGTGCAATGTCTTCCCCTGTTATGTCGTTCTTGCGATAGGACGCCGGAGAGGATGTGCCCGACAGGAGTGTTTCCAGCGCATCTTGCCCTGCAACCGCAGCGTCCCGGAGTACCAGAAGCCCCGAATCGGGAGTCTCGTCCGTCCGATCCGCGATGGCCATTTCCGCGAGTTCTTCCGCCAATTCTACCAGTGATCCGTCGTATCTTTCCTCCGTAGCGGGAAGATATGCCAGGTAAGGGGTCGGAGACAGAGAGGCATCCCCATAGGATGCCCCGCCTGCCCCATGATCTGCGTTTGAAGGAGAAAACCACAACGCATCCGATCGCAACACAAACCGGTTGGGATCCAGCAGCGCATCTTCGGACTGCGCGACAAGAGCCTGGATCTCCGACAGCAACCGAACCAGCCATGCGGAAGGATCCTCCTCCGCATCGACGGCCATGCGGACGACTTCCGCGCAGGTTAACATCCCTTCCGTCAGCCACCTCACATATGCTTTGTCTTCTCGGCAGATACAGCACAGAGGAAGAAGATGGACGGGACGCCCGCGCACGATCCATTCCAGCTCATAGTGCCGGAGTGACGCTGCATCGACAATCGCCTCCGGGAAGGGGATCATTTCAGACTGTCGATTACGATTTCGTCGTCGAACACAGTTTCCATAATGTGTTTTGCGTATTCCGTCAATTGTTCCCGGAACACCAATGCGACCCCCACCAGCACCGCGATCAGGATCACCACTTCCACGGTTCCGATGCCAGCCTTGGTCCAGCGACTTATTTTTATTTTCTTTTTCATCCGGATCGTCCTCCTCTGGTTTGGATTGCGTTAACTATGGCCGGAACGCGAGCAGGGCAGGCAGACCGGCGACAGCCAGAATGACCAATAAGGAAAGAAACATGGGTATGAGCAGATATACCGTGTGTTGTTCTGCCCGCTTTCGTGCCGCGTTCCGGTTGAGCGAGCGGCACACCGGCACCTGCAGCCGGAGCAATGACAATAGTTCGTGTCCGCCTGTCCGCTCGAACTGTGCGATCAATGAAAGGGATGCCTGCACTTCCGGTATGTCGGTTTGGGATGCCATCCGGTCAAAACCGTGTGAAGCGGAACGCCCCGCCTGGACTTCCGCGCGGATATTTGCGAGCGCGCGGCCAAACGGACTGGTCGGATGCGGGATCCCCGACAGACAGACATCGAGCGCATTGGTGAGCGGGATCCCCGCGTGCAGCACGGCGGACAACAACCCCAGGAAGACGGGGAATCCCTCCAGCATCTGGTCGCGAACCCGATCCACCCGGCGTTTGAGATCCCGGTCCTGCAGGAGGGGCAGAAGCAAGGCAAGCAGCGGGATCCACCACACCGATCCGCCGGCTGCGGCGGGGAATGCCCCCAACGCGGCACCTGCAATACACATCGTCATTTTCTTTTCCATGTGCCGTGCGACCCTGTCCGCATCCGAGGATCCCGCAAACGACAACAGTCGTTCTATCCGGGCCCGGTATCCTGTCGGGAGCCGGGCGGCCAGCCAGCGTGCCAGCGCCGGCAGTCGTCGCACCCCATCTTCCTTGTTGCGGACCGGTCGGTCCGGGGAAGTCCGGGCCGTTCGGTCCGGGGAAGTCCGGATCGTTCGATCCGGGGAAGTCCGGATCGTTCGATCCGGGGAAGTCCGGATCGGTCGGGGGCCGGACACCACACGCAAAACCAAAGATATGGAAAGGACGGACAGCAGATACAGCCCGGCCATCACCCATGCCCCTAATGCGGACAGGAGCAGCGGATCGAGATACCCGGGGGCGAGTCGGCCAAGCAATAGCGCAACCACCGGTGGCATGGCCGCGACCACACACGCTTCCGTGCTGCGCTGGGCCGATTCCGCCGCGACTGCGTCTTCGACCGCGATGGATTCCGCGACCATGCCTTGTCCGGTCCGAAGCAGTTCCGTCACCCCCGTTCCGACCGAACGGACCATCGCTAGCGCAGCCAGCACGGGCTCTGCCTCGCGACAGGAGAACCGGGCGGAAAAACGCGTGACGGCTTGAGACAGGGGAGCGCGGCTCCCGAGATCGCTGACCAGTCTTTGCAACCCGGACGCCAGTGGGCTGTGCGCGCCCCACACCCGCTTAGCTTCGACGCAAGCGCTTCCAAAGGCCAACTCCAACGGTTCTCCGACCGACAAGCGAGACAACAAGATCTGAAACAAGTAACCGGCCTGTTCTTTGCGCACACGCTCTCCGCGGCGTGCAATCCGGAACAATACCGCGGGAATCATCGGCAGCGCGCCTGCCACTGTACCGGCAATCCTCGCCCTGCCAGCGGGTATAAACATACCGGACAACAGGAACGAGAACCCCGCGCAGCCCGCCGCGACTGCCAGTGCGCGCACGGGGGTCGTCATACAGCACACCCGCCCGTGACGGGGACCGGTTCCAGTCGGAACCCATGCTCCTCGTCCGGATGGACCGATCGGATCTCGTCGACAACCCTGCGGCCGTCGGCCAGTCGCTCCATGTGAATCACCAGGTCGACCGCGGTCCCGACCTGGCGCAACAGGGAAGAGTAGGGGAGGCCGGCTGCGGTGTGCGCCAGCGCCGCGAGCCGGAACAACATATCCCGGCAGGAGTTGCCGTGCCCTGTGCACAGCGATCCCCGATGCCCGGTGTTGAGGGCCTGCAGCATCGCCGCGGCTTCGCTGCCGCGCACCTCCCCGACGATGATCCGGTCCGGACGCAACCGCAAGGCCGTGCGGACCAGGTCTTCCATATCGATCTCTCCGGTGCCGTCCGGACCGGGTGTCCTCGCCTCCAGCCGGACCAGGTTGGCCGCCCCTTGGATGCGAAGCTCTGCCGAGTCCTCAATCGTGACCACCCGCTCTCCCGGGGGAATGCAGGAAGACAGAATATTCAAAAAGGTGGTCTTGCCGGTGCCGGTGCCGCCGCATATGAAAATGCTGCGGCGCTCGCGTACCGCTTTCGATAGATAGGCGGCCTGTGCTTCCCCCAGCGTGCCTTCTTTGACCAGCGCCTCCATCTGGAGTCGGATACCGGTAAATCGGCGGATGGTCAGGATCGGCCCGTCCGGTGCGACCGGAGGCAACACCGCGTTGGCGCGGGACCCATCCGGCAACCGCACGTCCGCGACGGGTGCGGACTGGCTGACGGATCGATTCCCGCGCGAAAAAAGATGGACGATCAGATTGGAAAGATGGTCCGTGTCTTCGAACCGTATGGTGGAAGCGTGGAGGACTCCGCCTGCTTCGTAGTAAATCTGCCCGGGGCCGTTGACCATGATCTCGGTGACATCCGCATCGTCCATCAGCGGTTGCAATACGTCGTATCCCCGCATTGCGTGGTACAGGTGCTCGATCATGTGTTGTTGCTCGTTCCACGCCAGTCGGGACCCGGACAGTTCCCGGGCGGCGGTGTGGGCGATCAGGCGCTTGAGCGCGTGGTCGTCCATGTCCGGATGAGCGCAGAGGCGGTCGAGCACGGTTGTGCTGATCCGTTCGCGGATGGGAGCAGCGGCGGGAAACAAGGTGGTGGATCGGCTCATCTTTTCTGTACCTCCCTTTATTTCGCTAATGGTGTCGCCGGTCCGCTGCCCGGCGATCCGCGCCGGCAGGGCGGCTGAAGCACCGATCGTCTGGGCCGGCAACCCGGCGGGAGTCTGGACAGGAGCGGAGCGAACCGCGAGGGAGCGTCTCTGGCCTCAATGCCCTCCTCGATCAGCAAATGGCACTCCGTACAGACGGACAACGCCGCGGCTGCGGTAGATTCGGGCAGTTCGGCGAGGTCGACGATGGCGATCGATCCGTCTGGCTGGCCGCCGACCCACCGCACCAGCGCCGACACAACCGTGCGCAGGGCATCGGGTCCGCATTCCAGCAGATGCTCGTGGTTTTCAGCCGGGCGGACGCACAGCACCCCCGTCCGGGAGGGATGCAGCGATGAGCCGATCGAACCGTCGCAGGAATCTCCCGCTCCCGCGAGCAGCAGAAGCTGCGTCAATGTGTCCGATCCGCGGGCGGACAGCGGCAAGAACGCAGTGCGGGAGCGGGGCAGACAGGGCAGGTAGACCACCCGACCCCCTCGCTCCTGTGCCTGTTCTGCCAGTCGGGCGAGGAAGGTCCAGCGCACGCGGTCGCAACCTTCGCCGATCACACCAACGGCACCCGGGGCTCTGTCCGGCAGGGCGGATGACGCAACCGGATCCGCTGAAGATTCGAGACATCGCTCCAGGGTCGATGCGATTCCATGGGCGTCGCCGAGCCGCGGGAGCTTCGCCGGGTTGTCCGTATCAGAGGTGTCGAGAGATGCCGCATCCATCGGATGCGGGGAAAGGTATAACACGGGAATCCGGTCGTCGTCCGGCTTCCAGCCGAAATATCCTTCGCCCACAACCACTGCGTCATGCTGCGGACCGAACTCTCCCTGAGATTCCTCGTTGGTTTTGTCTTGCGTCGACGCCGGTCCGACGACCGCCTCGCAGTCATCCAAGTGCCGGGTCAGGTATTCCGCAAGTGCTGTCGCATACGCTGTTTCCATGTCCAGAATCCGGATGCGCCGCATCGCCGATCCCCCCTCTCGGATGCATCCTACCGCGATGCTGTGCGAACGGGTCCGACCGGCGTGCGACAAAAATCCGCATTGTCTCCGGATTTTCGGGTACGCGGGAGATTGGCCGCACAAGTTCTCCGGAACCCTTGCATGCACCGTCGGTGGATGGTAGAATACAGGCAAATTTCATATAGATTCATCTCTTATCGAGAGTGGCTGAGGGACTGGCCCTGTGAAGCCCGGCAACCGGCAGGAATGCATCGGTGCCAAATCCAGCAGGCGGAAGCGTCTGGAAGATGAGGAAGTTGATTGATTCAGACTCCGCCTCTTCCGGTAACGAGGCGGTTTTTTATTGGCTTTCCACTCTCGGATGTACACAACGGAGGAACGCATGAACAAGAACGAAACCTGGTTTTTCACTTCAGAATCCGTAACGGAAGGGCACCCCGACAAAGTCTGCGACCAGATCGCGGATGCCGTCCTGGATGCCATCCTTTCAAAAGACGCGAACGCCCGTGTGGCGTGCGAAGCCGTTGCGACGGCGGGAATGGTGCTTGTTACCGGAGAGATTACGACAACCAGTCCGGTAGAGATTGCCCCCATCGTACGTGCTACCTTGCGGGAAATCGGATATGCCGATCCCGCCGCCGGATTCGATGCCGACACCTGCGCGGTGATCATTGCGGTAGGGCAGCAGTCCCCAGACATTGCGAACGGCGTGGACCGCTCCTACGAGGCAAGGCAGGGAGCGGATGAAGACGAATATTCCACCGGCGCGGGCGACCAGGGTATGATGTTCGGATTTGCCTGCAATGAAACACCGGAGAAGATGCCGCTTCCGATTTCACTCGCGCACGCACTGTGCCGCCGTTTGGCGGAAGTACGCAAGAGCGGTTTGATCCCCTATCTGCTTCCGGACGGCAAGTCCCAGGTCACGATGCAGTACGAAGGTGCCCGTCCCGTCAGGGTCGACACGGTCGTCGTCTCCACCCAGCACACCGAGGACGTCTCCCAGGAGACCATCGCGGAAGACATGCACCGGTATGTGATCGAACCGGTTATCCCTGCGGCACTGCTGGACGATAAAACACGCTATCTGATCAATCCTTCCGGACGGTTTGTCGTGGGAGGCCCGAGGGGGGACTCCGGACTCACCGGACGCAAGATCATTGTCGACACCTATGGTGGCTATGCCCGGCACGGCGGCGGATCATTCTCAGGCAAAGATCCGACAAAGGTGGATCGGACCGCGACTTACGCAGCCCGGTATGTAGCGAAAAACATCGTAGCGGCGGGACTCGCGGATCGCTGCGAAATTCAGCTTTCCTATGCGATCGGCGTCGCGCAGCCGGTTTCGGTCATGATCGATACCGGCGGCACCGGCGTGCTGCCGGACACCGCGATCGCGGATCTGGTGCACCGGCACTTCGACTTGCGGCCGGCCGCGCTGATTCGCGATTTCGGACTGCGCCGCCCGTTGTATCGGCAGGTGGCTGCCTACGGCCATCTCGGCCGGCCTGACCTCGATTTGCCGTGGGAAAAGACCGACAAAGCCGAGTTGCTGCGACGCGATGCCGGACAATCGGACTGAGGGACCCGTTCCCGGACCGGACGCCCGGGCGCCCGTCGGGCCGGTGATGGAGGAAGGGCTGGTTGAGGATATCGTATATCGTTCCGAAGAGAGCGGATATACGGTTGCCGAGCTTGCGGTGTCAGATGACAAAGCCATGATTGCCGTCGGCATCATGCCCTTTCTGGCGCGCGGTGAAACTGTCCGGATGCAGGGAATCTGGACCCGCCATCCCGAATATGGAGACCAGTTTAAGGTGTCTCGATATGAGGCGGTTGCGCCCGGTACCGAAAGCGCCATTGTTCTGTATTTATCGTCCGGGATCGTCCGCGGAGTCGGGGAGAAACTCGCTGCGCGGATCGTCAAACGGTTTGGAGAGGATACCCTGCGCGTCATGCGCGAACAGCCCTGTCGCCTTGCGGAGATCAAGGGCATCAGTCCGGAAGCCGCTCATCGCATCTCGGAGGAGTTGCGGGAAAAGCAGGAATACCAGGAGTTGGCACTCCTGCTGTCCCCGTTCGGCATCGGGATGGAAAAAATCCTCCGTATCCACCGGCAATACGGGATGGGTGCGGTCGAGCTGGTCCGGGACAACCCTTTCCGCCTGGCGGACGAGGTGTACGGGATCGGGTTTCACACCGCGGACCGGATCGCGCGGAGTTTGCAATGCGCTCCGGACTCCCCCTACCGTATGCGCAGTGCGGTTCGCTATATCTTGTCACAGGGGGCTGCCGCAGGTCACACCAGTCTGCCCGAGGATGTGTTGCTGGATCAGGCGTCTCGGCTTGTGGGACTGCGAATCCAGGCGGACAATCCGGATTATATCCGTATGCAGGTGTCCGGGCAGACGGTTGCGGGCGATCCGGATGGAGCCGGGACACGGGTCGCGCTCCGGAGTCTACATGACGCGGAAAAGAACCTCGCGGAGCGGCTGGCCGCGCTGGCGTCCTGTGACCCGCCCGACCGGATCGAAGATCTGGACTCCCGGGTAGACCGCCTGGCAGAACAGGCAGACGTCGAGCTTGCGGCTGAGCAGAAGGAAGCGGTCTTGCTGGCGGCACGCTCCGGCGCGTGCGTCGTCACCGGAGGCCCCGGCACGGGCAAAACGACCTTGATTCATCTGTTGTGCCGGCTGTTCGGGCAGCTCGGAAAGCGTGTTCAGCTCACTGCTCCGACCGGGCAGGCGGCCAAGCGGCTGACCCAGGCGGCCGGCATAGAGGCACGCACCATACATCGGCTGCTTGAGACTCGTTACATGGGCGAAGAAGAGGAAGACCGGCTTGCCGGCCCCCGGTTCCGCCGCAATGCGGACAATCCGCTGGAGGCGGATGTCCTGGTGGTTGACGAGGTCTCGATGGCGGACGTCCTGTTGCTTGACAGTCTGCTGGCAGCGATGCGACCGGGCGCACGGATTGTATTGGTGGGGGATGCGGACCAGCTGCCTCCGGTCGGGCCGGGCAACGCGCTTCGTGATATTCTGGCATCGGATTGCGTGCCCGCGGTTCGGCTGACCCGCATTTACCGCCAGTCTGAAGCCGGCCGGATCGTCGAGAATGCCCATCGCATCAATCGCGGTGAGTATCCGGTGTTTCAGCAAAACGATGACAGCGATTTCATGTATGTCCCCAGGAAGACACCGGAAGACATGGCTGCCGCCGCCGTGCGGCTGTGTGCCGAGGTGCTGCCGGGCCGTTATGGATACGATCCCTTCCAGGACATTCAGGTGATCGCGCCTTCACGAAAGGGGCCTGCGGGAATTCCGGTGCTGAATCGCGCTCTTCAAGCCGTTCTCAATCCACGTGCCGGGGATAAGAAACCCGGGTTTACCTCTCGCGGATTCCGGTTCTGTTCGGGTGACAGAGTGATGCAGATCAGCAACGACTACAATCTGGAGTGGCGTGAAGCCGGGAATCCCCTGAACCAGGGAACCGGAATTTTCAATGGAGAGACCGGTATCATCCGATCGGTGGACGAAGAAGAAGGTACGCTTGAGGTCTTGTTCGATGAAGATCGTCTGGTCACCTACGACCGCTCCATGCTCGATGAGCTCGACCCTGCCTATGCGGTCACGGTCCACAAAAGTCAGGGCAGTGAGTATCCGGTCGTCGTGCTGGTGCTTCCTCCCGGCCCTCCGATGCTGCTGACACGCAATTTGCTTTATACTGCGGTTTCAAGAGCCCGGGAGCGGCTGTTCCTTCTCTCCAACGGGGATGTGCTTGCCAGAACGATAACAAACAATCAGCGGAGTGAACGTCACACCGCGCTGGAGGCCTATCTGCGCCAGGCACGGGTCTTTTGCGAACAATCTCTCCCCGGCTTTGGTGTCTGAAGGCAACCGCCCCGGGCGGCAAGGATGTCCACTTGACGGTATCCTGGATATTCTCTATCCGGTTCGGTGTATTTTCTGCGGCCGCTCCGATCGCCTGGTTCCAGGTCTGGGCGGATGCTGCTCGCCATGTCTTGCCGCGCTTCCGCACCGCCGTGGTGCCGATCGCATACTGGAATGCCTTCCTCCCTCACATGCCGGGCGGAACGTATCTTCATTGCGGGTGCTGGCTGCATTGTATTACGAATCACCTGTGCGTGAGGTTCTGCTGCGGCTCAAGTTCGGGAGGGACGCGTCATTGGCTGCTGCATTGGGAGCTCTGACCGCCCGCGTGTACACGATGTGTACAGGGATGTTCCCCGAGCCTCCCGATGCGGTGGTCGCGGTACCGCTCCATCCTGCGCGACAGCGGGAGCGCGGATTCAACCAGGCCGGCCTGATCGCCGCGGAGGTTGCCCGCCTGCTTCATATTTCCGATCGGTCAGACGCGCTGGTGCGGGTGCGCGCGACCCGGCGTCAGTCCGACGTTAGCAGCCGTGCAGAACGGGATGCCAACCTGCGCGGCGCGATCCGTGTCGTCGATCCGCTGGCTTTCCGTGGTCATGTCGTTTTGCTGCTTGACGATGTCCTGACGACCGGCGCAACACTCGCCGCGTGTACTGAAGCCGTTGTACGGTTTCGTCCAAAAGCACTGCAGGGTCTCGTTGTGGCCAGCGGGCGTCCGTCGGCCGGACGGATTGAAAGCATTGTCACGGAACCGTAAAATGGAAACATGCGGCCGGTTTCCATTGCGAACCGGAGGAGGAGAGGGTTTATTATGCCACGAATTGCATTCATGGGTGCGGGCAGCACAATCTTCGCGAAAAATGTCCTCGGGGACTGCATCCTGACACCAGAGATCGATGATCTCGAAATCGCTTTGCACGACATCGACCCGGTCCGGCTTCAGGACTCTAGGCTTCTGATTGAAAACATTGCCCGCAATGCGGGTAAGGACATCCGGCTTACTTCTACGCTTGAGCGCAGAGAGGCACTGCGCGGGGCGGATTTTGTCGTCGACGCGATCCAGGTAGGCGGATATGAGCCCTGTACGGTAACCGATTTTGAGATTCCCAAGAAATACGGATTCCGCCAGACGATCGGGGACACCACGTCCATCGGGGGGATATTCCGGACCCTGCGCACGATCCCGGTGCTTGAAGGATTCGCAGAGGACATCGAAGCAGTCTGTCCTGATGCCTGGTTCATCAACTACACCAATCCAATGTCTATGCTTTCGGGATATCTGCAGCGGTTCACAGGCGTCAAGACGATCGGACTGTGCCATAGCGTCCAGACCTGCGCCCGGACATTGCTTCGGGAACTTGACATGGAGGATGCTTTCCCGGGCTGCCGCTGGGAGATTGCCGGCATCAACCACATGGCCTGGCTCCTGCGGATCGAGGACAGGGACGGGAAAGACCTCTACCCGGAAATCAAGCGACGCGCTTCGGCGTTCTTATCAGGTGCGGAGGACCATCCATGCGATCTCGACCGGGTGCGGCTGGATCTGATGCTGCGCTTCGGATATTACGTGACAGAATCCAGTGAGCACCAGGCGGAATACCACCCCTATTACATCAAGCAGGCGCATCCCGAGCTGATTGAACGCTTCAAGATCCCGCTGGACGAGTATCCCCGGCGCTGTATCAGGCAGATTCAAGGATGGGAGGCAATGCGCAAAGAACTCGTCGAGAATCGGAGTCTGACACATACACGCACACACGAATTTGCCTCCTTTATCATCGCCGCGATGCTGACAGATCAGCCCTACCGTGTACACGGCAATGTCCTCAACACCGGTTTGATCGACAATCTGCCGTCCAATGCCTGTGTCGAGGTGCCCTGCATGGTGGATCGCGCGGGGATCCATCCCTGCCATGTCGGATCGCTGCCGGAGGTGTGCGCGGCCCTCAACCGGCTGGCAATCAACGTGCATCTTCTGACACTTGAGGCCGTCCGGTCCCGCCGGCGAGAAGATGTATATATGGCCGCCATGCTGGATCCCCGTCTGTCAGCGGAGCTGACAACGGATCAGATCCGCTCATTGTGCGATGACCTGTTCGAAGCACACGGCGACTGGATTCCCGCTTACCACTGAGGGACAACTCCATGGATTGGATGACATTTGCCACCCGGCTGGTATCGGGCGACACTGACGGGATCACTGCCTATCGCTACCGGCCGGGACAATGTGCACACTACACGCATGACCGGGCGGGTCCACCGCTTCCGCGCGCCACCCCGGAGTCCCAGGGGATTCATTCCGGGGCAATCGCCGCGCTTTACCGGGATCTCAACCGTGCGCTGGAGTTGGAACCCCACAGTTTTATGCTGTTGCGACATGGTCATGTCGTTGCGGAGAGTCACTGGTCTCCTTATCGTGCGGATGTGCCGCAGACGCTGTACTCACTCAGCAAGAGCCTGGTCTCGACCGCGGTCGGGCTTGCGGTGTCCGATGCAGTCCTGGATCTGGATGAGACCGCTGCTTCGATTCTCTCATTCCGGCCATCCGAGGAGCGGGAGAAGTACGACCGGCGGGTCATGCGTATCACGGTGCGGCATCTGTTGACGATGACCTCGGGCACTTCTTTCAACGAGGCGCTTTCTTTGTTCAGCGAAGATTGGGTACAGACTTTTTTTACCAGTCCCCTGTTGTTCGATCCCGGTACGGAATTCCGGTATAACAGTATGAATACCTATATCCTGTCGGCACTGGTGCGACAGCGGACAGGACAAGGGCTTCTGTCGTATCTTGCCGAGCGTGTCTTCCGCCCGATCGGCATCCCGGACGCACAATGGGAGCTCTGTCCGAAGGGGATCGAAAAGGGAGGATGGGGTCTGTCTCTGACCGCAGAATCCATGGCCCGGATCGGTCAGTTGTATTTGCAGAACGGAGTGTGGAGAGATGGCGCGGAGCCGCATCGCCTGCTGCCGGAAACCTGGATCCGGGAAGCTGTAACCCCTTGGGTGCACGCCAGACGGGACCGGAGCGATCCGGGATACGGGTACCAGATCTGGCGGTGCGCCAGACCTGGCGCTTACGAATTCAACGGCGCGTTTGGACAATATGTGATCGTCGCACCCGACCTCGATCTGGTGATCGCCATGACGTCGGCGAACAATCAATCGTTTCCCGACAGTCCGGCTGAACGTATTTTATGGAAGCATCTTGATTCACCGGATGCGATGGTCCGGACCGGATTCCTGCCGGAAAACCCGGAGGCATTGTCCTCCCTGCGCGCGATGGAAACGTCCCATACGCTCCATCCGTCCGAACCGAGTCCGAGACCGCTTGAGGAAGCGGCGTTCCACAACCGTATGTACCGGATGGACCGCAATCGCGCAGGACTGCTGCCTTCCGTTATTCAAACGGTTTATGCCAATTTTACACGCGGGATCGACACGGCGGTGTTTCTGTTTGACGAAATGGAAGCAGACACCTGCCGTTTGGTTCTTTCCGAAGGAAACGATCTCAACACCCTGCGGATCGGACTGGACGGTCGCCCCCGCTACGGCACCGTTTCGGTCGGAGGACAGCTTATGCGGGTCGGCACAACCGGCCGGTGGAGTGTCGATCACCGCGATCATCGGGTGCTCACGGTGCGGGTGTCCTTCGTCGAGACCCCGGACACCCGGATCATACGATGTGCGTTTTCCCCTGACGGAACCATCCGGCTCTCCTTTTCGGAGATCCCGTCTGCCGGCAGCGCGCTCGATCAGATCAACCAGCTGATCGGTGCGCTGGATTTCGCGAACCGGCGGTTGCTGGTCTATGCGCTCCGGCGCCATGGAACCCAGTTCCGGGCGATGGCGTCCAGTCTGCTGACACCTACCGTGGAAGGAAAACCCAGCTCATGACATGACAAAATCAATGATGCGGCGGTTGCCCGGACAGGGCAAAACCCGTATACTGTGGATACCGGAAATGTCGCTGCCTGTGTTTTTGAACCTTCATGACAAAAACGGGAGTCCGGCGTCAAGCGGAATACGGTCGGGCCTTCGGATGCGAATCCGTTAAGGTGGATCCAAGACCGCTGCAGGGCACCCACCTAGCCATATGCTGGGTGTCAAAAAGCAGGTGCGCTTTCCGGCTTATTTATAAGAGAACGAACCGGTCGCCCCTTCCGACCGGTCCGAACGGCCAGAGGGGCGAACCGCGCCACGAGAGGAACACGTTTTCGATATGGGACTGCTTGCAGACGCAAGATCGATCGCCCGCAGGGATCCGGCAGCCAAGGGGACCCTGCAGGTGATTTTTCTCTACCCGGGATTTCATGCACTGGTCGGGCATCGATTGGCGCATGCTTTTTTCCGGATGAAACTCTGTTTTCCCGCACGCCTGATTTCACAACTCAACCGCTTTTTTACCGGCATCGAGATCCATCCCGGCGCCTCGATCGGAAAAGGGCTGTTCATCGACCACGGGGCGGGTGTCGTGATCGGGGAGACCGCGGTTGTCGGTGACGACTGCACGATCTACCACAACGTTACACTCGGCGGGACCGGCAAAGAAAAAGGTCACAAGCGGCATCCGACCCTGGGCAACGGTGTACTGGTTGGAGCCGGAGCTAAAATTCTGGGTGCGATCCGGGTCGGGAACAACTCCCTGATCGGTGCAAACGCGGTGCTTTTGACCGATGTTCCGGATGAATCCACCGTAGTGGGTGTTCCCGGCAAAGTCATCCGAACGGCGGGTGCGAAGATCAACCACGCAAAAGAACTCGACCACGACCATACTCCCGATCTCGTCGAACAGGAGATCTGTCAGGTGCTGCGGCGGGTATACCGGCTCGAGAACGAGATGCGGGCGCTGTGCGAAGAAGCCGGCATTACGGTGGAGACGATGGAGCGCAAGCCATTGGGGTGTGACATAGACCCGACATGACTATAAATGAACCTGGCTGCGACGCGGCTTTTGGAAAGGCGGAAGGCATGAGACTGTTCAATACGTTGACGCGTGAAAAGGAGGAATTTGTTCCTCTGGAACCGGGTCGTGTGCGGATGTATGCTTGCGGACCAACGGTATATAACCTTTTTCACATCGGGAACGCGCGTGCGTTCGTAACTTTTGACACCCTGCGGCGATTCCTGGAATATCGCGGATATCAAGTGGAGTTTGTGCAGAATTTCACCGACATCGACGATCGGATGATTCAACGAGCGCGCGACGAGGGAATCACCGTCGCGGAACTGGCGGAGCGAAACATCGCGGAATATTACGTGGATGCGGACGGGCTCAATGTGCGCCGGCCGACAATTCAGCCCCGCGCAACCGAAACCATCGATGAAATCGTTTCCCTGATAGCCACTCTGGCAGATCGGGGTTATGCATATGAGACCTCGGACGGGGTGTATTTTGATGTCACAAAGGATCCCGGGTACGGCAAGCTGTCTCATCACAATCTTGAGGATCTGAAAACAGGTGCGAGCGAGCGGGGGGATCTGGGCGAAGAGAAACGCAACCCGATGGATTTTGCTGTCTGGAAAAAGAAGAAGGAAGGCGAACCATCCTGGCCCAGCCCCTGGGGCGAAGGCCGGCCGGGCTGGCATATCGAGTGTTCCGCGATGATCCGGAAGACATTGGGCGACACAATCGATATCCATTGCGGCGGACAGGATCTGGTGTTCCCGCATCATGAGAACGAAATTGCACAGAGCGAATGTGCTACCGGCAAACCTTTTGTCCGTTATTGGGTCCACAATGGATTTATCACGGTCGATGACGAGAAAATGTCCAAGTCCCTTGGGAATTTTTTCACTGTGCGGGACGTCGCGCAGCGGTTTCCGTATCCGGTCATCCGTTTTTTTCTGTTGTCCGCTCATTACCGTATGCCGATCAACTACAACTATGATATGATGGTCGCCGCCCAGAACGGATTGCAACGCATCCGCAATTGTGTGGACAATCTCACATTCGTGACCGCAGCGGGTGGAACAGCCGGTGAACCAGACGGCGTGAGCTCCCTCCAGCTGGCGGAAGCGGGCAGGATTGCGCGTGATCGCTTTGTGCAAGCCCTTGAAGACGATCTCAACACGGCGGACGCACTCGCGGCGGTGTTCGATCTGGTACGGACAGCCAACACGGCCGTTGCGAACGATTCGGTTTCCATGGAGACACTTCGCGATACCGTGATGCGGATCCGGGAATTGTGCGACGTGCTCGGCATCGACCTCACACCCGAACGGGAGGAGATCCCGGCGGAGATCGTACGGATGGTCGAAGAACGGACCAGCGCCAAAAAGGCCCGTGATTTTGCGCTGGCTGACCGGTTGCGCGATCAGGTGAAGGCACTGGGTTTTGTGATCGAAGACACGCCGCAGGGACCGAAAGTGACCCGGGCGTGAACCGGATTCCAGACGGCACCGACCCGCGGGAAATCCCGGTCGGCGTGCTGGCCTACATCGGTGATGCGGTATTCGAACTGGCCGCGAGGATGCAAGTGGCAGGAGACATGAAAATGCCTTCCGGTGCCATGCATGCCGGAGCGGTCAAGATGGTGCGGGCCTGTGCGCAGGCCCGGGCAGCGCGTGCGATCCAGCCGGTGCTGACCGAAGAGGAACAAGCGATCTACCGCCGTGCGCGCAACCACGCGGTGACCAGCAGTCCGCGCAACGCGGATCCGGTCGAATACCGGATGGCGACCGGCTTTGAGGCCGTCGTCGGATATCTCTATCTACAGAACAGGGACCGGCGGCTGGATGAAATCATCCAGGCCGCCTTCGCGGCCTGTGAAACAGAAGCCGCAGGGACGTCAGGAGAAAACAACCCATGACAAAACCAACTGGAAAAGAGCCTGGTAAATCGGGAGAGGACTTGCTGGCAGGCCGCAAGCCCCGCCGGATTCCGGCCGCTTCCGTCACGAGAAAAGAAACAGACCGCTCCGCCGGCCCCCGTTCCGACGGGCCCCGCCGCAGCTACTCGCCTGCCGGCCCCCGCTCC
>CAZBKR010000021.1:15144-17658 GCA_964492455.1 uncultured Oscillospiraceae bacterium | reverse complement strand
TCCGATCCGCAGAATGATGGATATGATGGAACACTTCGAACAGGATCCAGGTTCAACTTTCATGATCTCCGATCATCTCCCCTGGAAACAGGAAGAGACGATGGGAGGATCGGATGGAGGACCGGAAGAAAAGGATCAAGGACATTCCCAGAACCCAGCGACCGTATGAGCGGATGGAACAGGCCGGGGCAGCCGCGCTGTCTGATGTCGAACTGCTTTCCATTCTGATCCGCAGCGGCCGTTCCGGAGAAAACTCACTGGAACTGGCTCAGCGCGTTCTCGAACTCGACACTTCCGGTCAAGGAATGTCCTTTCTCTACGGCATCGCAAGGGAAGAACTGATATCGATCCCCGGGATCGGAAGGGTCAAAGCTACGCAATTGCTGGCAGCCGCGGAGCTCGGACGAAGGGCGGGCATGCGTTCTGATGCATCTGATCGGGTCCGGATTTCGTCACCGGAAGACGTCGCGGGATTATTGTCCGGCGAGATGTCCCATTTGCCACGGGAGGAACTGCGGGTAGTATGTCTCGACGTCCGGAACCGTCTGATCCGGACGATCCGGGTATCCGAAGGCGGTCTGTTTGCGGCAGTCGTCAGTCCCAGGGACCTGTTTCGTGAGGTGATCAAGACCAACGCATCCGGAGTAATCCTGGCTCACAACCACCCCAGCGGAGATCCCGAACCCAGTAGAGAAGACACGGACAGCACGCGCCGAATGGTCCAGGCAGGTGAAATGCTGGGTATCCGGGTGCTCGACCATCTGGTCATCGCTTCCGGAGGACAGGTCAGTCTGCGCAAAAGGGGTCTGATGTGAGAGCCGCCGC
This sequence comes from uncultured Oscillospiraceae bacterium, assembly GCA_964492455.1. Classification (GTDB taxonomy): domain Bacteria; phylum Bacillota; class Clostridia; order Saccharofermentanales; family UBA5734; genus JAAYKS01. The sequence goes on along the minus strand of CAZBKR010000021.1, from coordinate 16,833 downwards.
GATTGAATCACCGGCATACTTCCAGTATCATCAGTTTATTCTCATGCTGACACAAACCGGTTTGCGGCTGGAAGGGGGCGGAGACGGATATGGCTGGCGAAAAAAAGCGAAAAACCAATCGGATCGTTCTGGTTGTGCTGCTCGTGCTGGCGCTGCTGGCGCTGATGATCCTGTCATCGATCCCGGGAAGCCCGCTCCATCGGATTTCCTCTCCGGTGTCGTTTCTGCTGGATCCGGTGTATAAGGCGGTATCCGGCGTCTGGTCTGATTTGGCTGCTTTCCGGCGCAGTGTGAGTGAAGCCCGGGAAATTCAGGATGAAAACGAACGGTTGAAAGACGAAAACGCGGCATTGCGACGGCAGGTAAACGCGTTGACGGAAAACGGAAGGCGGTATGAAGAACTCAAATCTGCATTTCGCATCAAAGAGGATTTCGAGGATTTTGATGTGATTGCCGGCCGGATCCTGACTGAAGATCTCGGGGTTATGTTTGATGTATTGAAAATCGATGTCGGCATCCGGGATGGTGTAAAAGTAACAGAAACCCTCAGTTATCCGGTGCTGGACGCGCAGTCCAACCTGGTGGGGCGTGTACTTTCCTCCGATCAGGTGTCGGGTAAAACGCTTCTGTTGACCGCAGAAGGGTTTGCTGTTTCGGGCAGGATCGTCCGAACGGAAGGCGCGATCGTCCGGGTGCGCGGTGATGTTTCACTGATTGCAGAGGGGTTGTGCAGGATTGACCGGATCCCGGCCGGAGCATCCGTACGCGTGGGCGACAATCTGGTGACCAGTGGGCTCGGAGGGGTGTTTCCCGCCGGTATTCCCATCGGTACGGTTGTCTCCGTAGATGAGGATGCGTCTTCCCTGGAGCGCTCCGCCGTATTGAAACCGCATGCGGATTTCCCGTCACTTGATATTTTGTTCGTCTTGATCGGAAAGGATCTGTCATGAATCCCCGCAACCGTATTCGCAAGATCGCGGTATTCGCGGTATATATTCTGGTGCTGCCTCTATTGCAGACCACCTGGCCCGATACGCTTTCGATCGCGGGGGTTCGCCCCGATCTGGCACTGGTGCTGGTGGCGACGATCGGGTATCTGTTTGGGGAAACCGACGGGGCGATATCCGGTCTGCTTTGCGGATTTTTACTGGATATCCAGTCCGGCCGACTTTTAGGTCTCGGTATGTTGCTGCTGATGCTGTCAGGACTGCTGCCCGCAATCGTATTTCACAAAAGTCCGGGTCGTCCGGTTTTTCTGACTCCCGTTGCCGCGGTGATGGCAGCAATGCTGTTTCATGTTACCGTATACGGGGTTTCCTGGCTGTACCCGGCCCTATCCGATCTGGGGCGAAATCCATATGATATCGCAGATGTCTTCGGAAAACATGTGCTGCCTTTGCTGTTGCTGGACGGGATCCTGTCGGTTCCGGTTGCACTTGCGCTTCGATATGCCGGTCCTTATCGCCGGAAACCATTGGAAGTGATCGAATGAAAGACAATCCATATGCAAACAACGGGACAGATACGGGAGCGGACAGCTCTTCTCTGACGGAAAAACGCAAAGGAGTCCTGTATCACTCTGACGCCGCAGCGGAACAAAAAGCACCCGTCTTTTCCAAACGTTTATTGACCTTTTTGCGGAGCCGGTATTTGTTCCTGATCGTTCTCGTGCTTGTTGCCGGTTCGTTG
>CAZBKR010000021.1:5768-15134 GCA_964492455.1 uncultured Oscillospiraceae bacterium | reverse complement strand
TTTTCTCGCAAACCGCATCTTTGCAGCTTACATCTCGCGTGCGGGCTGTGGTCGGGAGCGAGGCGGGCACTTCCAGGCAATTGACGGTTTTTGCCCCGCGCGGAATCATCACGGACCGGTTTGGGACACCGCTTGCCTATAACACAGAAACCCGTGTACTTTATCTGGCTAACGCCGACCTCGAGTCTGACGAACTGAACAACAGACTGGCGGACCTGACCGGATTTCTGCGGGAGCGCGACATTGCGTTTGATCATTCATTGTCGGAATATCTCGCGATCTCGCCGATCCGGTTTACTGCAGATATGAAAGATGTCATCTACTGGCAAAAGAACACTCTGGGACTTAAGGAACCCTCCTCAAAGACACGTGTTTCGTACGACGATGAATATATCAAACCCGATCCGGAGATGCTGTTCCGCTATCTCCGGGATGTACGCTTCAAAATCGATATCGATCGTCTATCCGACATACAGGGGCCGGTTGCGACATCAGAGACTGCGAATGAAGCGGAGTACGATGTCATGTCTCTTCGTTACCGGATTCTTGTAGACGAGTGGGCGTACCGGAACGGCACCCCGCTCCGGATTGCCGAAGGGATCGATGAGGAAACCATTCACTTGATCGAAGAGCAGAACTTTCGATTCATGGGGTTGTTGACCGGTCTGGAATACAGGCGCGCCTATGCCCCCGAGGCGGTCAATCTGTCTCATGTGATGGGCTATGTCGGCGCGATCGACTCGGAAGAATACGAATCGCTGAAAAATCTGGGGTATCTGCCGGACGCGGTGGTGGGGAAGGCGGGAGTGGAATCCTCAGCGGAACGCTATCTCGCCGGACAGAACGGAATGCGGCCCTACAACATCTGGACAACGGCAGGACAAGAGGGTACTTTCGTACCCGAGACCATCGGCAGCGAGCCTGTGCCGGGCAGTCATGTGAGATTAACCATCGATCCGGATTTACAGTCACGTGCAATGGAACTGCTTAAAGAACGCGTCGACAGCACAATCAGCACCTCAGGAGCCATGGTGGTGATGGATGTGCGCAATGGCGATATCCTCGCGATGGCGAGCTACCCTTCCTACGATCTGCGCGATTTTCTGCTGATGGAGTCGGACGACGCTGCCGCCGAGCGGGTTGAGAGATATCTGACGGACAATGTCGACAAGCCGATGCTCAACCGCGCCATCATGGAGAATTATGCCCCCGGATCTTGTTTTAAACCTTGCATATCAACCGCCGGGTTGGAATATGGAGTGATCACACCCTACTCGACCATCCAGTGTACAGGCTACATTGACATGGACGATCTTCGATTCCGGTGTCTCGGATCCCACGGATGGCTCAACCTGGCCAACGCCCTGCGCGCATCGTGCAATTCTTATTATTACAAACTCGGATTGATGCTGGGCATCGACCGCATCGACGAATGGGCAAGACAATATGGCCTGGGGGAATATACGGGAATCGATTTACCGGGAGAAATTGCCGGAATGCGGTCCAACCCTGAAAACAAGCGGTTGACGCGCGTGGACGAAGGCGACAAAATCTGGAATCCGGCTGATACGGTACAGAGTTCAATCGGACAGTTTGACCACGCATATACCGTTCTTCAACTCGCTCGTTATGCGGGCGGACTCGCCACCGGCTCTTTGGTGACACCACACATAATCAAAGATATCACCGCTTATGACGGGACCCTTATCTATACCGGCGGCGGTGAAAAGCAACCGGTGGGAGCGTCCGCGGAAACACTGGCCGCAATCCGCACCGGACTGGTGAGTGTTTGCCATACTCCCAGCGGTGCCGGTTACCGCTTTTTCAAGGATTTCCCGTACAAGGTCGCTTTGAAAACCGGTACGGCAGAATTCGGTACTTCCAGCATCAATACGAACGGACTGATCATATCCTACTCACCGGCAGACGATCCGGAGATCGCCATCGCGCATGTCATCAACAAAGATTCCGCGGGATCTTTGATCATCGACATGCATTATGAAATGTACAAGGAATACTTTTTCGGCGAGCGGGAAATTCCCGTCAGGGAAGACCTGCCGCCTTCGGTCCATTGATGTGCCGATACCCCCGGACGGGAAACGTTGTGCAAATGACACAAATAGCTTTGTGGGGGGGCATTTGCTTGTAAGCGGAAAATTATCTTGTATAATTTTAGCTAGAACGATAGGGTTTCGGGGGTACTTGCGTGAAAATCATCCTGCTTGCTGACAGCCGAAAGAACGAACTGCTGGTCAACTTCTGCATTGCGTACAGCAACATCCTGTCGCGGCACGATGTTTCTTCCCTGCAAAGCATGGCGAAATTGCTGGCCAATACCGCGAATCTGGAGGTGGCCGGACTGCCGGCGGACATCGCAGGCGGTATGGATCAGCTCGCTTCACGCGCTATGTACAACGAAATCGACGCGGTCATATATTTGCGCGATCCATTGCTGGGGGATTATGATGCGCCCAATCCGCTGATGAAAGCCTGTGATGTGAACAGCATCCCCTATGCGACGAACATCGCAACCGCAGAGTTGCTGGTGCTGGCAATTGATCGTGGCGATCTGGACTGGCGTGAACTGGTACGCTGAACATCATCTATTGGTGCAAGTTTCAATCCCTCTAATTGCATATTTGTTTGACGGATTTCCTCTCGAGGATTAAAATTCATGCGGGTATCCTGTGCAATGGCGTACGGTGTGGCCCGCCATAAGCGTTTTTTCTAGCCGGAACAACAGGAGGAGAACCACAAATGAAGTTACTGCAGCAAGTTTTTGAGCAGGTTAAAACACGCAATCCCGGCGAACCGGAGTTCCATCAGGCGGTCATGGAAGTGCTGGAAAGCCTGGAGCCGGTCGCTGAACGCCATCCCGAATGGGTTGCAGCGGGCGTGTTTGACCGTTTTGTCGAACCCGAACGTCAAGTAATTTTTCGTGTTTCCTGGGTAGACGACCAGGGAAAGGTGCAGGTAAATCGCGGCTTCCGCGTCCAGTTCAACAGTGCAATCGGCCCGTATAAAGGTGGATTGCGTCTGCACCCTTCCGTGAACCTGAGTATTATCAAATTTCTGGGATTTGAGCAGATCCTGAAAAACTCTCTCACCGGGCTTCCCATCGGCGGCGGTAAGGGCGGTTCCGATTTCAATCCCCGCGGGAAGAGCGACGGGGAAGTCATGCGTTTCTGCCAGAGCTTCATGACAGAGCTGGCACGTCATATCGGCCCCGATACGGATGTGCCTGCGGGTGACATCGGAACGGGAGCGCGTGAAATCGGTTACATGTTCGGACAGTACAAACGGCTGACCAACTCGTTCACCGGAGTATTGACCGGTAAAGGGCTTACCTGGGGCGGATCACTGGCCAGAACAGAAGCGACCGGTTACGGATTGTGCTATTTCATGGAAGAGGCGATGCGGACCCGTGGATTCGGATTCCAGGGATCGACCGTTACGATTTCGGGGTCGGGCAATGTTGCTGTTTTCGCGACGGAAAAAGTGATGGAGATGGGTGGCAAGGTCGTCACCGCGAGCGATTCCGACGGATATGTGTACGATCCGGACGGCATTGATCTCGAGCTCCTCAAATCAATCAAACTGGTGAAAAAAGGCCGGATCAAGGAATATGTCGATCAGAAACCGGGTGCCCGGTACGAGGCGGACTGTTCCAAAGTCTGGACTGTAGCCTGTGACATTGCACTGCCGTGCGCGACGCAGAACGAAATTGACGCAGCCTCTGCCGAACTGCTGGTCAAGAACGGTTGTAAAGCGGTCGGAGAAGGCGCGAACATGCCTTCCACGCCGGAAGCGATTGAAGTGTATCTGAAGAACGGTGTTGTCTATGGTCCCGCCAAAGCGGCCAATGCGGGTGGTGTGGCGACCTCGGCTCTGGAAATGTCACAGAACAGCATGCGTTACAGCTGGACGTTTGAGGAAGTGGACGCCAAACTCAAAGCCATCATGGTTGGAATTCATACGGCAGCAGCCAACGCGGCAGCCGAATATGGACAACCTGGCAATCTGATGTTTGGTGCCAATATCGCCGGATTCCTGAAAGTCGCGCGTGCGATGTACGAACAAGGCGTCGCCTACTAGGATTGACCGATGCGTGTCGTCATCCAGCGGGTTACGCGTGCCGACGTAATGATTGAGGGGCAGACTGTCGCTGCGATAAGCGATGGTCTGCTCCTTTTTGTCGGAATCGGCGTGGGTGACGGGGAGAAGGATGCTGACCGGCTGGCAAAGAAAATTGCCGGACTGCGTATCTTCAGCGACGAGAACGGCAAGATGAATCGATCAGTTCTTGACGTTGGCGGACAGGTCCTTGTAGTCTCCCAGTTCACCCTCCATGCAGACTGCTCACGTGGAAACCGGCCCGGGTTTGAGGGGGCGGAACATCCTGTGCGTGCGCGCGATCTCGTAGACCGACTGGCGGAAGCCCTCGCCAGTTGTGGAATCACAGTCCGGACCGGTGTTTTTGGAGCGGATATGTCCGTGTCATTGACCAATGACGGCCCTGTCACCATTTTGCTGGATACGGGGACAATGTAAAACACTGTCCTTTTTGTATCCGCTTGACAATCTCCCTCACCCCCGATTTTGTCGTCTTTGATCACCTCCATGGGAATCCTGTGGTTCGCCGCACACTCTATCCCGAGCGAATCGAGGCTATTCTGATCGCAAGGGGGTGAAGCGATGCATACCATTGAAGCGGCCATCTGTACGGTGATCACACTCCTGCTGGTCGTTCAGATTGTCCTGTCCGGGCAGGCGTTATACCTGCAGACGAGAGACATTGCGGAACAGGAATCCACATCCTGTGCTTATCGAGTCGCGATGGCGGATTTGTACGAGATGGCGTATCCGGAATGTGACGGTTCAGGGATGCCGACCGTTTGCACTTCTCCCGTCAAGCTGTCTATACTTGCGGGTGCAGCCGGAGAGGTACTGGATCCGCTTGTATCCTGGCTAAGACAGATATTGAGGGAACCGGGATGAAGGCTGGGTACCGTACAGGCTTACTTCTGCAACAGCGGAGGGGATCCGCGCTGTTTCTTTGCATCGCAGGGACTGCCGCGCTGACTGTATGCGGGATCTTGGCGCAAGGCGCAAGGATCCGGCTCGCGGAAGCGACTCTTTATCGCGCTCTTGCGTCAGAGGTGTCGGCGACGCTGGGCAGTTCCAACCCGATGAGAGAACGCTTCGGTGTGCTTTGTGTGAACGGTGATGATTGCCTGAGTGTGGTATACGACCGTTTGGCAAGTCCGGTGGATGGACATGTATCCGCTCAGAAAATGTTTGATGATCCGTTGTCGGCTCCCCGCATTCTTGCGGAAGCGGTAGGGGAATACATGCGATATCGTCTGCCGGCTGTTCTGGTCACCCAAGCCGTCGCACGTATCCGCTCGATCGCGGAGGAGCTTCGACAGGAGAACGGTTCCGGGATGCCGTCTGCACTGCAAGGTGAGACGGACTCCACACCGGATATCGGGAACATGCTCGCCGATTGGCTTGGCACATTCGATTTTACCGCATATCTGGGTGATGACGAGCCCGATCCGCCTCCGATGGCGGAGGAAGACGGGGAAGACAGCAATTCCTGGTTGGAAGATCTGCGGGCACAGATTCGTGCGTTTCTGGTGGACCGCATTCTGGGGGAGGAACTGCTATCGGAACTTCGGAACATCAGAGATTGTTTGCGCAGAGCAGCCGATACAGGTACCGGTATGGATCTCCCGAACGTACTGGACCTCTCTTCGATCTCAACTTTTCTCACCGGTATGGACGATTGGCTGGATGTCGATGCGGATCCGCTGTATCGAAAATGTGCGCATGTGGAATATGTGATGGGGGTCTTGTCGAGATCGCTGCCGGAGCGTGAACCTTCTTCCTGTTCTTATGCAAAAGGCCTGGAGGGCAGGGATTTCACCTTGCTTGCTGTGACCGAAGGTCCTGATGTGGAACGGGTGATTACGGGAGCAGAGGACGCACGGCAAGCCGGGAACCGGGTCTACATAACGCTTCTGGGACTCCGGTTCGGCGTGCGGGCCGTCGTCAACTTTACCGATTCTGCCCGCTTCCAGCGTGCCAGGACGGCGGCTGCCGCTATATCCGGAGTCGTAGCACTGATCAGCGGAGGTTCGGTCGTGCTCCCTGAAGCGCCGCTGGCTGCAGCGATCGTTGCTGTGTGGAGCCTCCTGGAGGCTTTTGGTGAAGCCGACCGTCTTAAGGAAGGGGAAGGTGTGCCGTTGTGTCCTGGTCTGGATGCTGTCGTTCTCGATTATGGCGACTATCTCCGCCTGATGTTGTATCTGATCCCGGAGGAAGTCCTTTTTGAGCGCCTGTACAGTGTAATGTCCACACATGCGCCGGGAAACTGGTGCCGACGTGTCACAGCGACAGGAGGTATGTATTACCGGACGATTCGTGTTTCGGGGTACTGCGTGACATGAAGTTGTGTTCGTGCAGGAAGGGATCAATCGCCCTGGAAACGGTCATCACACTGCCACTGTTTCTTTTTTTTGCATGTTCCATTCTCCAGTATCTGGTGGCAGCCGGTAGTATCTCGCATCTGCGCAACGCCGCTGACAATGCGGCATGCGAAACAGCCCTCCTGATGACGGCTGCAGAAACGGCAGGGGCAGGCAATGCGGCCGGATCGTGGATATTGGATCAAATAAAAGATCCAGAAGTTGCCGAACGGCTCCGGGATTTCGGAACACGTCTGCTTTTTGAAGTTTTTTTTGAGGAACGCATGAACCACTGGATGGCAGAGTGCGGGAGCAGCCTTCCCGAAAGACAGCTCCTCGAACATTTTTCCGTATGTATAGAAAGCACGTTAACCGGCGAGGCGTTGTTTGCCCGGGTCGATTACCGTATGACACTTTTATGGAGGAAAACACAAGGAGCAGTTGACGTGTTGATACCCTATTTCCCCCTGTCGGGATCCGCCATGCAAGGAAGGGCAGCCAAAGACGACGCTGTTTGGGAGATGGATAACTTTTCACGCGGACGGATTTTCAGAATCAGAAATGGCGGCAATCTGCCGATGGGATATCCGGTCATCGCATCGTTTCGGGAGGGTGTGGCGACTTCGATTCGCAGCATGGACATCACGGCTCCGTCTTTGAAAACAGAGGGTGCGGTGTGGGCTGAACTTCGTGAAGAGATCGATGCGTTGTCCTCGTTTGAGGGAACAGACAAACCATGGGGGAAGGAGTCCATTGTAATTCATAGAAGTGAGATTCGCCGACGCGTCTTGCTGTTAATCCTGCCGGAGAACCCGGTCGGAGAGGGTATTGAAGAACAGTTGAATCAAGCTGTCAGTTACGCCGGCATCAGCGGTGTCGAAATGGCGGTTCTGCGGCAGGGGGTGTCCCGTCGATTCGAATGAGGGCTGTGCCGGTGGTTCTATTGCCATGGTTTTGCGCATGGGGTATCATGGTGTTGGCTTTCGGGCCGGGCGATTCAGGATCGCTTTCCACCTTCGTGCAGGGCATGAACGCAGGGGGAGGTTGGATGAACGACAAATTGCGCGACGAATCTGTCGATCTGTTGTTTGACGCCGTGCTGTCGCTCAAAAACCGGCAGGACTGCTATTCTTTTTTTGAGGATATCTGCACCGTTTCCGAGCTGAAATCTCTGGCGATGCGCCTGCATGTGGCCATTCTTCTGCAGCAGGGGATGAAGTACTCGGATATCTGCGAACGGACAGGGGCCAGCACGGCCACCATCAGTCGCGTCAATCGTTCGTTGTTTTACGGTGCGGACGGCTATCTGACCGTATTGGACCGGTTACGGAAAGACGGCAGGATCCAGGGCCCCTGACCGCTCTTCTCCCGACCGAAGAAAGGGATGGACAGCATGGGGCTGATCGAGAAAATATTCGGAACACACAGTGACAGAGAGATCAAGCGGCTCAAACCGCTGATCGATCAAATTGAATCCCTCAAAGAGACCTATCGAGCGATGGGAGAATCCGAGCTGAAAGGCACAACGGACCGGCTTCGCGCGCGGTTGGCGGACGGGGAGAGTCTCGATGATATTCTCCCGGACGCATATGCTGCGGTCGGCGAGTCCGCGCATCGCGTTATCGGACAGTTTCCCTTTCGCACACAGTTTCTTGGCGGGATTGTCCTTCACCAGGGCCGCATAGCTGAACTCAAAACCGGTGAAGGAAAAACTCTGATGGCGACTCTCCCGGCCTATCTCAACGCGCTGGCCGGGCAAGGGGTCCACATCGTCACCGTCAACGATTATCTGGCCAAGCGTGACAGCGAATGGATGGGAAAGATCTACCGGTATCTAGGATTGTCCGTCGGCTTGATCGTGCATGGTCTGGACAACGACGAGCGCCGCCGCTCCTATGCATGCGACATCACATACGGGACCAACAACGAATATGGTTTCGATTACCTGCGCGACAACATGGTCACCTATAAAGAAGAGATGGTCCAGCGCGGTCTGCATTATGCGATCGTCGACGAAGTTGACAGTATCCTGATCGACGAAGCCCGGACTCCTCTGATTATCTCCGGCATGGGCGGGGAGGCGACCGATTTATACGGTCGCGCGGATCAGTTTGTCCGCAGACTCAAAAGGCATACAGTAACCGAGTCGGATGACAAACTCGAGCTTGACGCGGTTTCCGAAGACGCAGATTACATCGTCGACGAGAAGGCAAAAACCGCGGTTCTCACACCGGCCGGCGTGCGAAAGGCAGAACAGTTTTTTGGCGTGACCAATCTGGCCGACGAGGAAAACTACCAATTGCAGCACCACATCAACAACGCGCTCAAAGCACACGGGACCATGTTCCGGGATCAGGCCTATGTCGTCAAGGACGGCGAAGTCATCATTGTCGACGATTTCACCGGGCGCCTGATGCTGGGAAGACGGTACAGTGACGGACTTCATCAGGCGATCGAAGCCAAAGAAGGCGTCAAAGTCGAGCGTGAAAACAAAACGCTTGCGACCATCACATTCCAGAATTATTTCCGCATGTACCGTAAATTGTCAGGAATGACCGGTACCGCGGCGACGGAAGAGAACGAATTCCGGGAAATCTACAGTCTCGATGTCGTCTGTGTACCCACCAACCGTCCGATGATCCGGGAGGATCGTCCGGATGCCGTATACAAGACCGTCCGGGGCAAATACGCCTCGATTCTTGAAGACGTCAAGGAAATCCATAAGACAGGCCAGCCGATTCTGGTCGGTACCGTTTCAGTGGAGCGTTCCGAGTATCTATCGGAACTGTTCCGCAAGAACGGGGTTGAACACAACGTGCTCAACGCAAAGCACCATCAGCGCGAAGCTGAGATCGTTGCGCAGGCCGGGCGCTTTGGAGCTGTTACCATCGCGACC
>CAZBKR010000021.1:0-5686 GCA_964492455.1 uncultured Oscillospiraceae bacterium | reverse complement strand
TTCTGCTGGGCGGCAACCCCGAGTATCTAGCACGCCAGGAACTCAGGAGGCAGGGATTTGACGAGGAACTGATCGAATCCTCGACGGCTTACAATGACACTGACGACGAGACCATCCTGGACGCGCGGCGACGTTTCAAAGAACTGCATGAACGGTTTCGAGTCCAGATCGAAGCCGAGCACAAAAGAGTGGTGGAAGCCGGCGGGCTTTGCATCATCGGTACCGAGCGGCATGAGTCCCGCCGTATCGACAATCAGCTTCGCGGCCGTTCCGGCCGTCAGGGCGACCCCGGGATGAGCCGGTTTTACCTATCCCTGGAAGACGATCTGATGCGGTTGTTCGGCGGGGAACGCATCCAGGGACTCTTTGGTGCGCTGGGTGTTGAGGAAGACATGCAGATTGAGCACCGGATGCTCTCCAACGTGATTGAAAATGCGCAAAAGCGTGTGGAAGGACGCAACTTCGGTATCCGCAAGACCGTTCTGGAATACGACGATGTCATGAACCAGCAACGGAACCTGATCTATGAACAGCGCAGAAAAGTGCTGGACGGCAGTGATCTTCACGCAACCTACCGGAGGATGATCCGGGATGTCTCGGAGGAACTGATTCGCGGTTTCTGTCAGGACGGTGTTCCTTCTTCCGAGTGGGACGCACGCGCATTGGGGGCTTCCCTGCGCGACCTGTTTGGCGAGCTCCCGGTGATTCAGACACTTGCGGCCGCCTTCAGGCAGGGCATCAGCGTGGAGGAAACGATCGATAAAGCAGCTGAGGACGCATTGGCGCGCTATGACGCGAGGGAGCGGGAACTCGGCGCAGAACTGATGCGTGAGGCGGAGCGGTTGGTCATGCTGCGTGTGGTCGATGAAAAATGGATGGACCACATCGATATGATGGACGACCTCCGCGACAGCATCGGCATGCGCGGTTATGCCCAGCACAATCCGGTGATCGAGTACAAACGCGAAGGATTCGACATGTTCGAGAACATGAACCGCGCGATCCGGCAGGACGCAGTGCGGCTTATGATGCGCGCCACCTTCTCCGCCGGCAAAACCATGCGCCGCAAAAGTGCAGTCAATGAAGTCTCGGAAGGCTTCGGTTCCACGGGATTCGGTACAGATACAGCAGCTCCGGCTACCGCTGCGCAGTCGCCTGCCGAACAGACACGTCCCAACCAGGGGGGAGAATCCCATGTGCCGGCCAAACGCGCCGCTGCCAAAGTCGGCAGGAACGATCCCTGTCCCTGCGGCAGCGGGAAAAAGTACAAAAATTGCTGCGGTAAAAACGAGTAAGGGGGATATATGCGATGAACGATGTGCCGGGGATAGATGCCGTTGTAGAGAACGGGAACCGCAAGATTGCATGGGCAAAACGCAATATGCCGGTGCTTTCGATCCTCGAACGCGCATTTCGGGAAGAACAGCCTTTCCGGGGCTTGCGGATCGCGGTCAGCGTGCATGTAGAGGCCAAGACGGCCTGTCTGGCGTTGATGCTGGAGCAGGGCGGGGCGGATGTCTCTCTGACCGGATGCAATCCGTTGTCAACGCAGGATGATGTTGCCGCGGCACTCGCGGCACGCGGCATGAAGGTATTCTGTAAACACGGTGCCGATCCGGCGCTGTACCGCAGACATCTGGTAGATACGCTCTCCTGTATACCGCATCTGGTCATCGACGATGGCGGAGACCTCGCGGAGCTGCTCCACACCTCTCATAAGGATCTCGGACGCGAGATCATCGGCGGATGTGAAGAAACCACCACAGGGGTACATCGGCTTCGCATACTGGAGCGGGAAGGGAAACTTCGCTACCCGTGTCTGGCAGTGAACGACGCACGTTGCAAGCACTTGTTCGACAATCGTTTTGGAACCGGACAGTCGGTCTGGACCGCAATCATGTCTGCAACCAATCTGGTGGTCGCAGGCAAACATGTCGTGGTTGCCGGATTCGGTATGTGCGGCAAAGGGGTTGCCTTGCGTGCCAAGGGATTGGGAGCACATGTGATCGTTACGGAAGTGGATCCGGTCATGGCATGTGAAGCCATGATGGAGGGGTATACCGTATTACCGATGCGTGAAGCTGCTCCGCTTGGAGATATTTTTGTTACTGTGACAGGATGTAACGACGTCATAACGAAAGAACATTTTTCGCTCATGAAAGACGGCGCGATTTTATCGAATGCCGGTCACTTTGATGTCGAAGTAAACGTCCGGGAACTGGCCGGGGCATCGGTAGAGATGCGTGAAGTGCGTGCCGGAGTCGATGGATACCGGATGCCGGACGGCCGGTGGCTTTATTTGCTGGCAAAAGGTAGATTGGTCAATCTGGCTGCGGGCGACGGGCATCCAGCCGAGATCATGGACATGAGTTTTTCACTCCAGGCGTTGAGTGCGGCCTATATGGCCCGCGAAGGCCGTGCACTTGAGAAAAAGGTGTATGATCTGCCTCCTGCTCTGGATACCCGTGTGGCGGAGTTATTGCTGCAATCCAAATCCATGCGGATCGACCATCTCACTGCCGACCAGGAATCCTATATCGGCAACTGGAACATCTGACAGCTTTGACAGGGGAGGACACCAGTGGACAAAGGACTTCCGATTCTGTTCCGATCGTATACCGTTGTGACGCCCGATGCGGCGTCAGGAGTGACGGTTACCGAAGGGGCGCACATCTCCGTCATCGGAGACCGGATCGGATATGCAGGCACCGATCTGGCAGATGCTAAAAAGTCTCTTGGACCAGGGCCCCACGTCGAGTACACAGGAGGCGGCAAATTGCTGCTGCCGGCCTTTGCGAATACACACGGTCATACCGCAATGGTGCTGATGCGTAATGCCGCGGATGATCTCAATCTCCACGATTGGCTGTTTCAGGTCATTTTCCCGATGGAGGCACGGTTGCGCCGCCAGGATGTCTACAACGGGTCCCTGCTCGGTATTGCCCAGATGATCCGTACAGGAACTGGCGCGTGTGCGGACATGTACTACCATTCCGACGCCACTCTGGAAGCGGCGGTTGCAGCCGGTATCCGCATGAATCTATGCTGCGAAGGGAAGGATTCCGGTCCCGAACCCGGCTCGACCAGAGTCCGGCCGGACGCGGTGGAGGACTTTGTCCGACTCTGTAAATCCACAGGAGAGGGGCGGATCCGGCCCTCTCTGATGATTCATTCGGTCTATTTATATGACGAGGCTCTTTATCCAGCGTTGGCAGCGATGGCAAAAGCGGCCGGAATCACGATCCAGACTCATTTGGCGGAGACCCGCAAAGAAGTCGGGGATTGTATCGCCCGCTACGGACGGCGACCCGCGGAACAAATGGATCGGTTCGGCATATTCGAGGTTCCCTGTCTGGCGGCGCATGCAGTCCACCTCGATGCGCAGGAGATGGAATTGTTGTCGAAACGGACGGTGACTCTTGTTCACAACCCTTCCAGCAACATGAAGTTGGGAAGCGGTGTGGCTCCTGTCTGCGCGCAATTGGCTTGTGGTATACCGGTAGCGCTCGGAACCGACGGTGCGGCCAGCAACAACACGCTGGACATCTATCGCGAGATGCGCCTCGCAGCCTTTTTAGCAAAAGGAAGTTCGCTGGACGCTTCCGCTTTGCCCGCTGCAACGGTATTACGGATGGCTACGGAAACTGGTATGAGGGCTATGGGATTTTCCGATTCAGGGCGGATCCAGGAAGGTGCGAAAGCGGATCTGCAGATTATCGACACCGGAGATCTGTCGCTGTGCCCGCTGGGAGACCCGCTGTCCGCGGTTGTGTATAGCGCGGATTCCTGCGCGGTCGAGTCGGTGATGATCGACGGCCGTATGTTGATGCATAAACGTGAATTGCTCACGCTTGATGAAGAACGGATCCGGTACGAGGCGGAAAAATCCGCCCGGTTCATTACAGGTGGTACGGCGGGCTGACTGACATGGAAATGGTCGATCTGATCATTAAGAAACGGCAGGGCAGGGGGCTTTCGGAGGAAGACATCCGGTTTTTTGTCCGTGGTGTAACAGACGGGAGTTTGCCGGACTATCAGATATCAGCCATGCTGATGGCTATGTTTTTGCAGGGACTGGACGATGTAGAAACAGCACGACTGACCGTAGCGATGGCTCAAAGTGGAGATCAGATCGATCTTCGTTCAATTTCCGGTTTCAAGGTGGATAAACATTCCACCGGAGGCGTCGGTGATACGACTTCCCTGATCCTGGTGCCGCTGGTCGCGGCGTGTGGAATACCGGTTATGAAAATGTCCGGCCGGGGGCTTGGTTTTACCGGGGGTACGCTGGATAAGCTGGAGAGCATCCCGGGCTTTCGTGTCGGGTTGACGGTGGACGAAGCGGTGTCGCAGTGTCGTCGAATCGGCGCGGTCATCATGGGGCAGACCGGTGATTTATGTCCGGCGGACCGCAAGTTATACGCGTTGCGGGATGTCACCGGAACGGTGGAATCCATTCCGCTGATCGCCGCCAGTATCATGTCCAAAAAGATTGCCGCGGGTGCGGATGCGGTCGTCCTGGATGTAAAATGCGGCAACGGGGCTTTCATGAAGACCTTGGAAGAGGCCCGACAGCTGTCCGTTGCCATGGTCGGGATCGGAAAAGCAGCCGGTCGGTCGGTGACGGCGGTGATTTCATCCATGAACCAGCCGCTGGGGACACATGTCGGCAACGCACTTGAGGTCTCTGAAGCCATCGATGTGCTGGCTGGACGCAGGACTGGAGATTTACTGGAAGTCGCTGTCACACTTGGTGCCCACATGCTTGTTCTGGCGCGCGGAACCGACTCGGTCGCACACGGCCGCGAGCAGCTGATGGAACGCATCAGGGACGGTAGCGCGCTGGACAAATTGCGCGCGCTCATCGCAGCCCAGGGCGGAAATCCGGCAGTGTGTGACGACACGACACTTTTACCGGCCGCACGTATTGTACGGGAACTGCGGTCCTCGCGAGACGGGTATGTCGGTTCCATGGATACCGCGGGGATCGGTCACGTGTTTGTCCACCTCGGGGGCGGTCGTCTGACCAAAGACCAGCCGGTTGATCCCGCTGCGGGTCTGGTGCTTGCCTGCAGGATCGGGGATCGGGTCTGCGCGGGAGATTTGCTGGCCCGCGTCCACGGGGCGACTGTGGAGATCGTTGGACAAGGCCTGCGCGCACTGGAAACCTGCATCCAAATTGCGGACGAAATACCGGAACAGCCGAGTAACGTGCTGGAGGTCATCACCGCGGATGATATAACATGACAAGTGAACCGATGGGGATTTTGTCCGGAAATGGCAGATACCTGTTGTTCACGCTGTCATTCCAGCAATAACCGAACATAAACATGCGCGACTCCTCCGTGAGGGAGCCGCGCATGTATGGAGCCGATGGAGAGAGTCGAACTCTCGACCTATTCATTACGAGTGAATTGCTCTACCACTGAGCCACATCGGCAAATCCTGGATATCGGGATATCTGTCCGGTCCCATAAGAATATAGGAACTCCAGGCCCTTCTGTCAAGTCCGATCCCTGGTTGAGACGCTGTGTTTGTTATAATGCAATCATATCATGAGAAGGCGGGCACGAGATTGAGCCGTCATCCAGCGCGTTCCGGAATCCGATCCATCCATGACATTTTAGCATTGGCTGCCGCCCTGCTCGTCCTGCTGGCGGTAAGTGCCGCGTGTGTTCCGGCGGAT
>CAZBKR010000020.1:16029-17712 GCA_964492455.1 uncultured Oscillospiraceae bacterium | reverse complement strand
CGCGAACAATATCCATTCCCACGCCTGAATACGCACTGATGGCATGGATCGGCACATCGGCTGCGATCGCCGACGTGCGGTCAACATAACCAGCCGGGTCGTCACAGCAATCTGCTTTGGTCAGCAGAATGACCGGAGGAACCTGGGCGTGCCGGATCATGACAAGATACCGTTCCAACCGGGGCAACGAGTAATTGCCGTCCAATCCAGCCAGGATAAAGGCCGTGTCGACATTGGCGGCAAGCACCTGTTCCTGGGTGGTTCCGCCGGTGATGAGCCCGTCGTGCATTTTTCTGCCACCCGAGACCGGCATCTTGCGTACGATCCGGTTCCGGCGAGGCTCGAGGGCCGTGATCCGAACCTCATCCATCTGCTCACAAGCCTCGTATCGGGCCAGGTCTCCGGGAACAGGGTAATGCCCCGCCTCCAACGCCTGGTTGCGGAACCGACCGGTGACGAAACCCCGGAACTCCCCCTCCCCCGCGTCCAGCAAATATCGGTCGCCCAGCCTTCCAACCACTTGGGCAACGCTGCTGGTTCTTTGGTCGTGTTTCATTGTGGTTCGATTGTTATTGTTTTCGATCGTCATGCACCCTTTATCCTTTCAAGCAAACAAAAACGGCCGCAGGTAAATCCTGCAGCCGCACTTCCATACGGTGGGAAACCTGTCGTCTCACGCCCCGTCCGGGATTGGTCCGGCAGGCGTGGCATATGAAACTAGACGGAGGAGACCCTCCCGCGTATGTTCCGGCTATTCACAACCGCTCACTCCCTTCATTTCATTTGCGATTATCATATATCCGCCCGTCCTGCAATGCAAGAAAAAACCGCCGGACCTTACAGCCCGGCGGTTCTGTGCAGATGGAAGAAATTACTGGTCTGTCTTTGCTTTGCGTTTACAGCAGCGAGAACGAAACGAACACGCCCGCGGTCAGCGAAGAGACCAGTGAGACCACTGTGATTTGTGTATTGAGCGAGGGGCCGGCGGTGTCTTTGAAGGGATCGCCGACAGTGTCGCCGATGACAGCCGCTTTGTGGGCGTCCGATCCCTTGCCGCCGAAATGCCCGGCCTCCACATATTTTTTAGCATTGTCCCACATACCGCCCGCATTGGACATGAGCAGCGCGAGCAGAAGTCCCGACATGATGTTGCCGGTCAGGAAGCCGCCGATCGCATGGACGCCGCCGATAAACCCGACGACCAGTGTTGAGACGATCGCCAGCAGCCCGGCCGGGATGAGTTCTTTGAGAGCGCCGGTGGTCGCAATGTCAATGCAGCGGACATAATCCGGCTGACCGGTTCCCTCCATCAGACCGGGGATTTCCTTAAACTGGCGACGGATCTCGGTCACCATGCGCTCCGCGTTGCGGTCGACCCCCATCATCAGCATGGCGGAGAACACTGCCGGAATGGCGACACCGACCAGCAGTCCAAAGAATACCAGCGGATCCATGATAGAAAAGTCCAGTGCTTCGCCGATCTTCTTTGCGACGATCTCCTGATAGGCGGCGAGCAGTGCGATGACGGTCAAGCCGGCGGCACCGATCGAGAATCCTTTGGTGATCGCTTTAGCGGTGTTGCCCGCGGCGTCGAGCTGATCCGTAATACCGAGCACTTCGTCGCCGAGGTCGCCCATTTCGGCCAATCCGCGGGCGTTGTCAACAATCGGACCGTAGGCATCG
>CAZBKR010000020.1:0-16002 GCA_964492455.1 uncultured Oscillospiraceae bacterium | reverse complement strand
CATGCCAACCACCGAGAGCATACCCAGGGCGGCCAATGAGATCCCGAACATCGGATACCCCTCTCCGAGAGGTTTGCAAATATAGTAAGAGCCCATCGCGGCCGCTCCGATACCTATCAGCGAAGGGAGCGCACTCATCAATGCATAAGAAAATCCCGAAATGATCGTAAAAGCAGGGCCGCTGGTACACGCCTTGGCAACATGTCTGACCGGTTTGCCATCGTCACCGGTGAACAACTCGGATGTGAATCCGATTACCGCACCGGCTGCCAGGCCGATCACGACCGCACCCCAGAGGCGGATCTCAAAATCAAACACGAGAGTGGCTACCAGTGTCAATACACCGAAGATTCCCATCGTGAGATAGGTTCCGTTGTTCAGCGCTTTGCCCGGATTCTGCTTTTTGCCGGCACGCGCCGCCAGCACACCGATGATCGAGGAGAGCAGTCCGATGGAGGAAAACGCGAAGATGACATCGATGTTGTGTTTGCCGCCGAGAGCGACAGCAAGGACAAGTGCCGCGGCAAGCGAGGCGATGTTCGAATCGAACAGGTCTGCGCCCATGCCGGCGACGTCTCCGACATTGTCACCCACGTTGTCTGCGATGACAGCCGGATTGCGGGGATCGTCTTCGGGGATTCCGAGTTCAACCTTGCCGGTCAGGTCTGCCGCGATGTCCGCGGTTTTGGTAAAGATCCCGCCGCCCGCTTTGGCAAACAGAGCAAGCGAACTCGCACCAAAGCTGAAGCCGATCAGGACTTCCGGATCCTTGGTGATCAGATAGACGGCCGCAGCTCCCATCAGAGAAGTGCCGACCACCGCCATTCCCATGACCGCACCACCCCGGAACCCGGCCATAAAGGAGGGATCCAGTCCGTTGCGTGCCGCGGAGGCGGATTTCTGGTTCGCGATGGTGGAGATGCTGATACCGACATACCCGGCAAGCCCCGACAGCGCTGTGCCTGCGACATAAGCGACCGCCATGATGAGATTGCGCTCAATGCCGCCCTTCCAGAATGGTTCGGGAAAGAACAGGAGGATAAGAACTACGATCGCACCTGCGAAAATCGTGAGAATCCGGTACTCGCGACGAAGAAAGGCGAATGCGCCTTGACGGATGATCGCACCGATTCGCTCGATTGTTACATTTGCCGTGGGCAGTTTCTGTACCCAGACATAAAAGTAGGCGGCGACCGCAAAAGCGAGGAGAGAGATGACGATGGATACATAAGGCCAGAACGATTCCATTGGTGATGCTCCTTTCGCTATACCCGATGCTTCCGGTGTTTTGGAAAGGGATTGTCCAAAAAACGCCATTTTGATTATAGGCCGTGTATTCAAAAATGCTACACCGTGGCGCATGAAAATACAAAAATGACATAGTCACCAGCAAAAACGGGCCGTGCGGGCCCGTTTTGTACAAAACGAAAAACGAATGTGCTGTTTTCTTGTAAAAACGCTGCCAATCGAGCTTTCTATCCTGTTACGCATTCCCGGACAAACGCATCGAAAGATGTGAGGAACTCCCGAACCAGCGCTCGCGCAGACGGTGTCAATGCGCCGTTTTCGTCCAGGCCCCGGGTGATGTTGAAATAGAACTCAGGATGATTCATCAAGGTCATGTCCAAAAAGGAGAGTACCGCTTTCAGGTGGGATTGTGCCCCGTATGTTCCGATCGCTCCGATACTCGCACCCAGCGTCGCCGCCGGCTTCCCCTCCCAGCTGTTCCGCATCCAGGGCCGGGATCCCCAGTCAATCGCATTTTTAAGGACACCCGGATAGGAACGGTTATATTCCGGAGTGACAAACAACACCCCGTCCGACCGTTCGATCGCTTCTTTGAGCCGCAGGACACTTTCCGGGAGATCCTCCTCCAGATCCTGCGAAAAAAAGGGCAGCGTCTCGATCGGAAAGGTCTCCAGGCGCATACCGGAGGGAAGTTCCGCTACGAGAAAATCAAACAGGGTGCGGTTTACGGATTCACTTGAAATCCCCCCTACAAGTGCGAGTGCTGTAATCGGCTTATTCATGCTGGTCCTCCTCCGGCATTGATTTCATCGCATGCAACAGATTGTCACGTGTATTTGCACCGGGACAATCCAGTACGAGATCCAGACATCTTCTGAGCACCTTCCCCACCGCACGGCCTCTAAATCCAACATGGAGAACATCTTTCCCGTCGACCGCAAGCTGCTTAATTTCAATCGGATCGCCCGCTTCGATCGAACTCCTGATCCAGCCGGCAGCAAGCTCCAACCCGGCCAATGCCGATCGAGGAGCATCCGGGTGATTTGCCAGCCAATCCGCAGCCACCAGTGAAAACCAGTCTTCCCACCGGTCGGGTCCTGCTGCGGCCAGCAACTTACGGGCATCCGCCGGGGTGGCAGGTACGGGATCGTCGTGAGTCGCAATCAACCAGACGATCCGTTCCCGATCACGTGCGGAGAAGCGCAATCTGCGCAGTATCCGGTCAGCGCGCTCCGCGGAACGGGCGGCGTGAAGATCGGGACCCGGACCCGGATCCGGTGTTCGCGCTATGTCGTGAAGGAGACTCGCGACCCGCAGCACCATCGTCGGCGGAGTCAAGAGCGCGACCTGGATGGAATGTTCACCGATCGACCGACCATTGCCGGTGGGCAGCCTGTACAGAGCCTCCAGTTCCGGAAGAAACCAGGGCAGCAACCCGGTTTCGTGATACAGGGAAAGCGCCTCCGGGTGTTGAGAAGCCGCGGTTTGAACCCATTCCGAGGAGATACGTTCGGCCGAAACCCGCGCAAGTGAACCGGCATGGATGCGGATCGCGGCCAAAGTGTCGGGATCGATCGTGAATCCAAGTCGTCCGACAAACCGAACCGCGCGCATCATCCGCAACGCGTCTTCGGCAAATCGAAGGGCGGGATCGCCCACCGTCCGGATCCGTCCGGACTGGAGATCCGCCTGTCCGTCAAACGGATCGATCAACCCGGTATCGGGATCCCAGGCAATCGCGTTGATGGTGAAATCCCGTCGTGCGAGATCCAGTTCGAGCGAATCCGTGAACAGCACCGCGTCGGGACGCCGCCCGTCCGAATACCCCGCATCCTCCCTGAATGTCGTAACCTCATACCCCGCACCGTCCCACAGCACTGTAACGGTACCATGTCGCAAACCAGTCGGGATGACCTCGATCCCTTGATGCAGAAAAATCCGCATGCAATCTTCCGGTCGTGCGGAGGTTCCGATGTCCCAGTCAATGGCGGTAAGTCCAAGCAGCGTATCCCTCACACAACCGCCTACGAACACCGCGCGGAATCCTGCATCACACAGGATGCGGCGGATCCGGTCAGCTCCGCCCGGCACCTTTGGAGAAAAACCTGCGGGGACTGCATGGGTCATGAGGATGCCTCCGAATCTTCGGGGGCAACAGGATCCAACGGCATCTGCCAGTATGCCAGATCGTCGCGGCGAACCCATCCGACCCTGCCCCAAAACGCGTTGCCGATCTCATTGTCCTGAAAACAGACCAGATCGCATTTGACGGCACCCATGGAGCGCAACTTGCGAAGAACGTTCGACACCATGGACTGCGCGATTCCGCGGCCACGAAAATCCGGGTGTACACAAACATGGTATAATCGCGCCCGTCGCCCGTCCCAACCGCACAACAGCGTGCCGGCCAACCGCCCGTCAGCAGATCGCGCCACTGTACACAGATCCGGATTGCGTTCGATAAATCGGGACAATCCGGCGTATGAATCGTCGATCGGATTGAGCCCCACCCCTGGGATCGAGGCCCAGAAGGCCGGCAGTTCTGGCAACAGGCTTCTATCGAGCGGAACCAGTTCGATCGCCATGGGCACCTCCACAACACGCTGCGGATCTTCACCTTTCTCTCATTATATGCGTTTCCCTCCCTGTCCGGAATCCGCAAAAAAAGGCCGCGCCTTCATACAGAAGCGCAGCCCTGACTTGACGTGGTGCAGTCAGACCGGGCGAACCGGGCGGGCTTCGATATAGCCGCGGTATCCCTGCGGTTCCAGCTGGAATCTCGGACCGTCTTCGTCCGCCCAGAGGAAGCCGTAAGGGGTCGGGTCAAAGCTTTTCATGACTTCCCACAAATCACCGATGGCATCCTCAAACTGCTCTTCCGGGAAAGGCGGCCCCTGAAACACCATGACTTTGCAGGCGGGCAGCTCGATGCGCTCAAATCCATCCGGGACCGGAATGTCCCGATCCAACGGGACTTCGACACCCTGGACGTACTCGGACGTTCCCGGAAGCACCAGCGAGGGTGGCAGCCAGGCACCGATCGGCTCGTACATGGCATCCCGGACACCGGTGAGAATTTCCCAGATGTCACAGCCGACTTCTGCGCAATAAGCAAAGTAGTCGGTTGCTACAACACCCCGTTTGAGGATGAATGCGCGAGCCGGGCGCTCGACAACCTGGACAAAAACAGTACGGAGTGGTTCCTTTTTTTCTGGTTTATCAGACATGTCTCGATCTCCTTTCCGCAAGGCGGGACGGGCGAACTGCGCCCGTACTGGCATGAAAAGACGGTCCGGGCGGGTATTGCGCGCGTAATCGCGCGGGGGAACCCCGAACTGCCGGGAAAAGGCGCGCGTGAAGCCTTCGTGGGATCCAAACACGAAATCCAGCGCAACATCCAGCACACGCTCTTCCCCGTCGGCCAACCGCAGCGCGGCTTTGGAAAGCCGGTAGGCGCGGATATAGTCGAACGGGGTACGTCCGGTGAGCTCATGGAACACCCGCGCACAGTGCGAAGGAGAATACCCCGCAATGCGCGCCAGGTCCTCGAGTGTGATCGGACGGTGCAGATTCGCTTCGATGTGATCCTGCATCCGCTGGACAGCTTCGATCTTTTCCCTTGGTTCCGTTTCCCTCACCTCCCGCTCCAGCATAACGGAGCCGTGCCGTTGCATCTTGACCGGGAGAGCGCGATTGCGGTCAAGTCGCGGACGTTCCTGCGATCCGGCTGCGGTAAAACGCGAGGTAATCAGCACAGTACTCATCTTGTCCGGCAATCATGACAGATGCCGTCAGCACGTGCAGCAGGTTGGTATCGAGTACATCGATAATAGGTGCATCCACCCCTGCCTGTATCGATGCAGACAGGAAAGAAGCGTTGATCGGTCGACGACCCGGCAGGCCGTAAGAAACATTGGAGATTCCGCCGGTCAGGTGCAGGTCGGGATGCGCCCCGCGCATATGACGGGCAAACGCAAGAGCGCGCGACGGGGCGTTCGTATCGATCGCGGCTGCGCTGACCAGCATGTCGAGATAGATCCGGTCTTCGTGCAGGCCGGCTGCCAGGGCAGCCGATAGCAGTTCCTCCGCGATGTCTATCTGCTCGGCTGCGGATTCCGGTAACCGGTGCCCGCGGATCGGGAGTGCCACCAGGCCGGTGCCGTATTCCAGAGCAAGCGCAATCATGGGTTCCAATCGGGTCGGGTCGAGCGTCGCCGAATTGAGAATCAGCCTGCAAGACGCAAGTGGAGGAACAACAGTCGCCAGAACAGCAGGATCCGGAGAATCCAGCACCAGCCCTGCGTCGGTTGCCGATACCGTGGTTTCGGCCAGCCAGGCAAGCGTCTCCGCTTCAGCGCCGACAAACATGCCTGCGTTGAGGTCCAGCCACGCAGCACCCGCTTCGGCCTGTCGCCGGGCCAGCGACTGGATCGTATCGGTATCCCGCCCCTCGATGGCCTTGCGGGTGGAAGGGATGGAGCTGTTGAGTTTTTCTCCGATCAAAATCATCTTGCTTCTCCTTTATCGTGTCGTCGGCCAGTGAGGAACCGGTTCAGAATCTCGGCGACCATGCCGGTGCGCCGGAACGGGGTCATGAGGTGGAAGCCGTCAGCCAACTCGGCTGCGGCATGCAGGGTATCCACCGCGAAACGCACACCGAGTGCGGAAGCTTCTTCTTTTGCAAGGCCTTCAAATGCCTGCAGCATCGGGGAAGGAATACGGATTCCGTGCACCTCATTGTTGAGAAACATCGCGTTTCGATGGCTGACCACCGGGAGGATGCCCGCGATGACCGGTACGCCAAGCGATGCCGCCCGTACCGCTTCCAGCCGTCGCAATCCGTCCTCGCCAAAAACGGGCTGTGTGATCAGGAACGACGCGCCTGCCACAACCTTCCGGGCTGCGCGTTCGAGTTCGACCTCAAATCGGGCTGCACCGAGGTTGAGTGCGCCGCCCACCAGGAATCCGTCACCGCCGAACATACCGGCGTTGAGCGTCATGATGTATTCGATCAGCTGGATCGCGTTGAGATG
Source organism: uncultured Oscillospiraceae bacterium (assembly GCA_964492455.1). Lineage (GTDB taxonomy): Bacteria > Bacillota > Clostridia > Saccharofermentanales > UBA5734 > JAAYKS01. The sequence continues at coordinate 9,721 of CAZBKR010000020.1, read as the reverse complement.
AAACACCCCGCGCACATCGGCTGCCAGGTCTGACGGAACCGGATCACCGGTCACAGCGAGCAGATTGCGGATTCCCTCGTTGTGCAATGCGATCAACTGGGACCGGATCCCCAGCAGATTGCGGTCCCGGCAGGCAATGTGCGGCATCGCGTCGATTCCGCACTCGCGTCGGATTTTAGCTGCAGTGATGCCCGCATCCGCGCGCGGTGCGCCCAAAGGATTGTCCGCAACCGTTACGATATGTGCCCCCGCATCACGATACGCGGACGCGAACGCTGTCACCATGCCGGGATCCGCCCCCGCGGGGGGATCCAGTTCGGTCAGGAGCAGCGGTCTTCTGGTCCGCAGCAATTCGGCAAAGCGATTCCGCACGGTATGGTTCACAGAGGGAGGGACAACAATGGCCGTTGCCGGCATCGACGGAGTGGAAACCTGCATGGCATTTACCCCGGTGCGGGTGCGCAGTCTGGATGCCAGCGCCGCGATATGAGCGGGTGTCGTACCGCAGCAACCGCCGAGAACAACCACCCCCTCCTCCAGCGCACCCATCATCGTGTCTGCAAAATAGTCCGGATTGTTCCGGTAGACGGTTCGCCCATCATCCAATACCGGGTAGCCGGCATTCGGCTGGATTGACAGAGGCTTGTCTGTCTTTTCGTCCCTATCCCGGAGAGAATGGATGAAACGAAGCAGATGCGTGGGACCCGACACGCAATTGAATCCGGCGATATCAATAAAGGGAGATTGGCAGGCAGCTCGATATAGCGCCTGTCCCATCCGGCCGGAGCGTGTGGTGCCGTCCGGTGACACGGCAAAAGAAACCAGTGTCGAGGCGGTTGGACAGGCTTTTTTGATATAGGCACACGCACGCAAGGGCAACGCTTCGTCTTCGAATGTCTCAAAGATAAATCGCCTGGCACCGAGATCCAGGAAGCGATCAATCTTTAATACGATTTCATCCCATACAGACTGCTCAGAAGTGGACTCCCCGTCTTGATCCGGATTTGCAAACGCTGTGGGGGGGCCAAATCCTGCCCAGACCGGACCCTCCTCTCCGGCAGCCTCGACCGCAATCCGCCAGGCGGCGTCGATCACCCGGAGCAATTCGCCGTTTTTCATATCCAGCGCCCGGGTGTCCGCGCGGAAAGTATCGGTTATGATGGCGTTCGCGCCCGCCAGGAGATACTCATTGTGAATCGCGGAAATGCGTTCCGGATGGAGCAGCACAGCCCGTTCACATGGTATGTCGCGTCCGAAACGGTCGGCATACCATGTCCCCATTGCGCCATCGAACAATAAAACACCAGAATGCGCCACGTCTTCCCTCCAACAGGGTTGTAATCCCGTCCCTCCAATACCAGATCACCGCTTCCCAGCGGCAGCGTTTCTTCAAGGGATGAAGTCAAGGATATCCGTCAGCCGGGAACATGTAAAGTCCGGCGGGACCGGCCCCGGGATCCATGGATGGCCGGTTGTGGTTTCGATCAGTATGGCAGGGATGCCGGCACTTTTTGCACCGGCAATATCCGCAACCGGATTGTCGCCGATCATATAGCAGGTGCCGGGGTGCCCGGCCTGCTCAAGCGCGATGTCAAACACAGCGGGGTGCGGTTTTTCATATCCGGTTTCGGCCGAGAGCACCACCCCCTCCAGTAATGGTGTCAGCCCAAGCGCCATCAGAATCTCACGGAGTTCCGGCATATGGTTGGACAAAAGCCAGTTGGCATATCCCCTTTTCCGGCAGTCACGCAGCACTTGCAGCGCATGGGGCAACAGGGTGTAGTTGCCAGGATCCAGAATCCTCTTCCGGATCCGACCGGCCATATCGGAAGCGGTTTTGTCATCGACTCCCAGATCCCGGTAGATCGATGCAAAAACAGTTTCCATATAGGTCCACCAGGCACCTGGGCGGGTTAAGGAGCGATGATCCTTTTCCGGGTGATGCCAGGGATATCCGGTCTGATTTCGTTTGCGCACCTGCTCAATTTCAATACCGCTTCCGGGAAGAGTGTTCTCAAGCTCCGAAAAAATCGCATGCACCCAGAGCCCTGGCGCGGATGCGAGCGTGCCGTCAAAGTCCCAGAACAGCACCTTGTCCGACATCCGGCTCATGCAATCCCCCCTGCATCGGTCACCTCTTCCAGGCCGCCCCCGTAGGTGCGCAACACACGAAGCGCCCGCAACGTCAGATAACGGCTGGGCGCACGCGCAGGCTCCATACGGAAGTGCTCCTCCCCCGGAAACCGGAGCCCGACCTGCCAGGTACCGTCCGGGCGGCGCGCGTATTGCAGGATCTCCAGCGCGTCCCGCATCCGCTCGTCATAGGGTTCTCCAGAAGCACAAAAGCAATCCAGCGCCCGCAGAATGTCGTAATGCCACCGCCAGGGACAGGACAGTTTCACAAAATGGGGAGAGATGACCTCTCCGGAGTGGTCGGAACGGAAGAACCGATGCAGCAGAATAAATGCGCGCGAAGTAGCTGCGGCGTCCAGCAACTCATCCAGCCGATAGGTATAACCGCACGACCTATAGGTCTCGATCCCCTCAAGCACCGACAACGTCGTATGTAGAGAACTGTGGACCGGGTGCGCGTACCGCCGGTTGGACTGGCAGTTAAACCCCCCGTCCGGCATCCGTTCACCGAGGATAAGATCCACAACGGGTTCCAGCGCATCGGGAGGTGCACCAAACCAGCAGGCGAAATGCAAAAACATTCCGTTGATGCAGACGTCAGAAGTCACGGCTCCAGACGGCTGCCGGGAGTGTGAATGCCGGGAACCTGATTGCGCAAGGGCTTTGCCTGGCCGTTGATCCGGATAGAGCTGATATTCACGCAATGAAAGTGCGACCGCGTCCCGCGCAACCGGGTTGTCCCGGGGGAGTTCGAGGTTTCTCAACTCCAGCAGCGTATAATGGGTACTGGTCCATTTGGGATTGTAATACCCCTGTCCCCAGTGCCCGTTTTCCCCGCGCGCGTTGAGATACCGGGCGCCCCAGCCCTCTGTCCCGATCCTGTGCCGGAGAGGAGCTAGTTTTTGTTCCGGCCAGTCGAGCAGGTCACGCGCGGTCCCGTACCGGATCGACACATCCGCATCTGCTGCCATCAGCCACTCCACAGGATCCATCCAGGGTTCCTCCCCTCCATCAGTCCACCAGGTCACAGAGCCGGGTGAAAACCCCGCCCCGCTCCATATCCGCACAAATCGAAGGTGCGAGTGTCGCGAGCGTCTCCTCCCGTGTGGTCCATCGGTACATGTCGTGTTCCTCCGACAGAACGACCTCTCCCTGTCCCGCTTCACATAGATAGGAGAGAACAACCACCTGACGCCACGGATGGGTACGGAACGTGGTTGCGTACAACAGCGGACCCGTTAGCACCGGCAGACCGGTTTCCTCGTTCGCCTCGCGCACCATCGCCTCGGGCAGTTCCTCACCAAATTCGATTTTCCCGCCGGGACATTCCCACGTCCCTTCGCCGATTTCACCAGGGGCCCGCCGCAGGAGGAGTATCCGGCGATCTCTGACGACGACACCTTTGACAGCCACAATGATCGTTCGCCGGCCGCTCATGCCGGATCCGCCTTTCTGTTACGGAAAACGACAGTTTCCAATCCGAGTTTATCCACGGCTTCCTCTGCTTTTTCCAGCCCGCTGCCGGGTTCCCCGACACGATGTGCGTCAGATCCGACAGTGACGCGGCCGCAGGACAGCTCTCGCCAAACCCGCAGATAAGGCTCGTCCGGCAATGTCCTGGGGTACCCTTTGCGAAATCCGCTGGTGTTGATTTCCGGCAGGATGCCGCTCTTGACCATTTGAGTGGTGAGTGCGTGCGCGACATCATCGGGCATCGGGTGATCACCGATATAGCGGCAGGGGAATCCGATGTGCCCCATCACGTCAAATCCGCCGTGAACTGCCATCTTCAGGAGTTCTTCGTAATACCGCGAAAACACCTCATCGCGGGTCCACTGCTCCAGCATCTCCCGTTCCCCAAAAAACCAGTTGCCCAGAAAATGCTGGCTCCCGATGATGAAGTCGTAACCTCGCTGCTGTTCACGTTCCAGCTCCGCAGAATAGAGATGCGGTTCGGAAAACTCGATGCCCCAGAGCACCTCGATCCTGCTTTCATTTGCTTCTTTCACTCGCATAACAGCATCGCGGTAGGCATCATAATCGTAAAAGCCGTAACCGGAGTCGCGCGGATGGTGGTCGACATGCTCCGTGAAACAGATGGTGCGCAAACCCGCTCTCCAGGCGGCGTCCGTCATCTCCTGCAGGGTATTGCAGCCGTCGATGGAAAAAGTCGAGTGGAGATGCAGATCGGCTGTGAGCATGTGGAACTCCTCCCCGTCGCACCGGTTGAACTCCGGCTTGCTCCATTATACGACGATGTTGACCAGCCGGTCCGGAACCCATACAATCCTGCGGATCGGACGATCGGCCACCGCACTGCCGACTTCCGGAATCGCAAGCGCTCTCCTGCCGGCTTCATCGGACGCAAGACCCGCCGGGAAATACACACGCACCACAATACGACCGTTCACCTGCACTGCGACTTCGACGCTGTCGGGCACCAGGTAGCGCGCCTCTGCCTGAGGCCAGGGCTGATGATGAAAAGGACGCGTGTCAAGGTGGGCGGCAACACGCAACTCCTCCGTGATATGAGGCGCAACCGGATGCAGCAGGGACAGCAATATCCGCATTTCACCTTTTGTGATCCCTTCCGTCCGGGACACCTCATTGACATATCCCATCATGGCCGCAATCGCAGTGTTGAACTTCATACGCTCATAATCTCCGGACACCTTGTCAATCATGGCATAGGTCGTATGCCGCATCGCAGGCCGGACGTCCTCACGTGGAAGAATCCGTTGCTGCAGAGCCCATACCCGCTCCAGAAACCGGCGACAGCCGGCCAATCCGCTGGTTGACCAGGGAATCGCCTGATCAAACGCGCCGATGAACATCTCGTAGATCCGGAATGCGTCCGCACCGTACTTTCTGACGACATCGTCAGGGTTGATGACACTCCCGGGACGGGATTTGCTCATTTTTCCCCCGTCTTCCGCCAGAATCATCCCGTGACTGGTTCTTTTTACATAGGGTTCTGCCGTTGGCACAATCCCGGAGTCATACAGAAAACGGTGCCAGAACCTGGAGTAAAGCAGATGAAGCGTGGTGTGTTCCATTCCGCCGTTGTACCAGTCGACCGGCAGCCAGTACGCGAGTTTTTCCGGATCTGCCAGGCACGTCTCGTTGTGTGGATCTGTGTAACGCAGAAAATACCAGGAAGATCCTGCCCATTGGGGCATTGTATCGGTTTCACGCCGGGCCGGGCCTCCACAGCGGGGACAAACCGTTTCGACCCACTCCCGCATGCGGGAGAGCGGAGACTCCCCGTCCGGCGAGGTCTGGTAGAACTCGATATCAGGCAGTTTGACGGGCAGATCGGACTCGTGCACCGGAACCCATCCACATACGGGACAATCCACCAGCGGAATCGGCTCCCCCCAGTAACGTTGCCGGGAGAATACCCAGTCGCGCAACCGGTACCGCACTTCCGCGCGTCCGGATCCGGCGGCTTCCAATGTCTGGAGAATCGCCGAACGTCCTTCGTCCAGTCCCATCCCGTCAAACCTGCCGGAGTGGGTCATGATTCCCGTCTCACCTGTATACGGAAGAGTTTCTCCGGCAGGAGGTACAATGACCTCATGAATCGGGAGTTGATGGGTATTGGCAAACAGGAAATCCCGTTCGTCGTGGGCGGGAACGGCCATGACTGCTCCTGTTCCATAGGTCGCCAGTACATAGTCTCCGATCCAAACCGGTATGCGCGCCCCGTTGACGGGATTGGTCGCAAAGACGCCCTCCAGCGCAAGCCCGGTCTTCTGCGCATCCGCAGGGGATTCGGTACGTTCGAAATCGCTCCTGCGGGATGCCTGTCCGCGATACATTTCGATCGCGTCCGCGTTTGGCAATCCGGAAGCCACCCGTTCCACAAACGGGTGTTCCGGCGCAATGACCAGATAGGTGGCCCCATATATGGTTTCAGGGCGGGTTGTGTAGACTTCGATCACATCCCGCTCTTCGCCGCAATCGACAGGGAACCGGATAAGTGCCCCTTCACTGCGCCCGATCCAGTTGCGCTGCTGGGCTTTGATACGCTCCAGATAGTCAACCGTGTCAAGACCGTCCAGCAGTTTTTCAGCATACTCCGTGATCCGGAGCATCCACTGGCTCTTCTCACGCCGCACCACTTCGCCGCCGCATCGTTCGCAATGCCCACCGACGACTTCTTCGTTTGCGAGGCCTACATTGCAGGACAGGCACCAATTGACAGGAATGCTCGCTTTGTATGCCAATCCCTTTTCGAAAAGCTTCAGGAATATCCATTGCGTCCATTTATAGTAGGATGGATCGGTCGTGTCGACCTCGCGCGAATAGTCGAACGAAAATCCAATGCTCTTGAGCTGCCGCCGGAAACGGGCGATGTTGCGCTCTGTGACGATGCGCGGGTGGATGCCGTTGCGGATCGCATAATTTTCGGTCGGGAGACCAAATGCGTCCCAGCCGATCGGGAACAGCACATTGTATCCCTGCATCCGGCGTTTTCTCGCCAGAATGTCAAGAGCTGTATTCGATCGCGGATGTCCTACATGCAATCCCTCTCCGGACGGATATGGAAACTCGATGAGAAAATAGGCCTTGGGTTTTGTCTGGTCTTCCACAGCACGAAAAGCACCTGTCCGCTCCCAGAAATCCTGCCATTTCGCGTCAACGGCTCGGTGATCATAACGATCCATTCCCTTGCTCTCCCGACAAAAGAGATCGCCCGGTTCCCTGTAGGGTTGCCGGGCGGTGCGGTTGTTGTTTTGCGGAACGGCTCCGGGCAGCCTACTTGAAAATTCCTTTGATCTTGCCCGCCAAACCGCCGGCTTCCTTACTCGCAAGCTTGGCTGTAACGCCGGCTACGACATGCTGGACCACCCCGTCAGGGAGATCCACGCCCAACAGTGCTTCGACAGCGGCGGCCGGATTGGATTTGAATCTGTTCCCGAATTCAGGATCCTTCTTGATCTGTTTGATCACTTCCGCGACTTTGTCCTTAACGTCCATTTCGGAAAACCTCCTCATATCCAGTTGCTTTCATTATATGCCCGGACGGCAGATTCGTCTGGATAGAATTGGAGGTCGGGATTTGTACAGGATGTCAGGTTTCGAAGTCCCGATAGAGCAAGCTGGGTTGAATACCGGTGTTGTTCTGATATTTTCCGCTCCGGTACGGTTCGTAATCACCCTGGATCGTGTGGTAATAGATTTGACAGATGCCGATTCCGGCATAAATCCGGATCGGTTGCACGCATTGGATTTCGAGCGTCCAGTACCCTGCAAACCCCACGTCTCCGAACCCGGCCGTGACGTGGACATAGAGTCCGAGCCGTCCGACGGAAGAGCGCCCCTCCAGCATCGGCACAAACGCATCCGTACGGGTGTACTCAAGCGTGCGCCCGAGATACAGCCTGCCGGGCTCCAGCAGCAAACCTTCTGTGGGGATGTGGAGTTCCCGGGTGGCGTTGGGGGTCTTCATATCGAGGATGTCCCCGGTATACACCAGCAATCGATCGTGCAGATGGAGATTATAGCTGTTGGGGTTCATGCGGCCGGGATCAAACGGATTGATTTCGATGGTTCCGTTTTCCACCTGCCGCAGGATTTCCTTGCCGGATAAGATCATGGGTCCTGCCTCCCGTCAGATTCAGATGCTCCCATCATACCGCAATCCCCGAGAAGGTTGAGCCAGGGCATGAACGCGGTTGGAAGAGGGTACTTGTCACGAAGTTCCGCCTCTGTTGCAAGCACCCAGTCAACCGGTACGTCACTCGACGACGCGCATACCAGCCAACCGGACAAATGCCATTCCAGATGGGTGAACACGTGTGTACGACCGGGCAGTGCGCAAAGACGGGACACAGCCGCTCCCCACGAAACGGCAGCCTTCCGCGCCTCTTCCTCGTCCAGCCGCCCTTCGATATGGGGGAACTCCCAGAGACCCGCCAGCAGTCCGCGTTCAGGGCGTCGGCGAAGCAGTATCCCGTCCGGAGTCGCTATCACAAATGCCGTGCGAACCTCGACTTTCCGGACCCGGGCTGCTTTGCGCACAGGGTAGTCCTCCGGATTCCCGTTGTGATGTGCCAGACAGAGATGAGCGAGAGGGCAGATCGGACAGCGGGCGGCCACGCCCGGCAGACAGACACAAGCCCCCAGTTCCATCAGTGCCTGAGTAAAGCCCCCCGGCCGGTCGTGTGGAATCTGTGGCCGGATTCTGTCCGCCACCTGTTTGGCGAAACCCGTGGTTCCGATCTCGGTCGCGTCAGCCGTCAGTCTGGCAGTCACCCGGAGTACGTTGCCATCCACCGCAGGTTCCGGTTGACCAAAAGCGATTGAGGCGATTGCACCTGCAGTGTAGGGTCCGATACCGGGCAGTTGCAGGAGTGCCGCCGCATCGGCCGGCAGCTGTCCTCCGTGTCGTTCCACCACCACGCGGGCCGCCTGGTGGAGATGGCGCGCACGGCTGTAATATCCCAGCCCTTCCCAGCTTTTCAACACTTGCTCGAGCGGAGCTGCCGCCAACTCCGCCACATCGGGAAAAGCCGTGAGAAATCGCTCAAAGTAAGGAATCACAGCTTCGACGCGCGTCTGCTGCAGCATGATCTCGGAAACCCAGACCCGATAGGGGTCCGGCCGGTCGCGCCAGGGCATCGCGCGCTTGTTCCGGTCATACCAATCCAGAAGAGGACTGGCCACCGGAGGAAAAGGAACCAGGTTCGGCTTGCTCACCTTTCGGACCACCCGGATGCTTTTCCCTGCATGTTCCCTTTGATTCGGCTGAACGCATAGAGCAATTTCACGCGTTCCAGTGCCATAACCCCCTGCCACCAGCGCCGGCTGACCGCAAACGCCTCCGGGTATTGATCCCAGGTCCAGGAGATGTCCCAGACTCCCTCCGCGTTTCGGCAGGATAGGAAGCCGTCCAGAGCGGCTTCGATCCCCTCCTGTTCCTCTTCATATTGCGGATCGGAAGGCGATTCGATCAGGTCGGTCGGGAGCGTGGCATATGAGACAAACCAGCGGCTGGGGTCGCGATCGATGGAGGCCGTTGTGTTTTGTCGAACCAGATTTTCAAAGCTTTCCCATCCCGGAAACGCCTGCTCCCGTGCGGGAATGGACAGCCCTTCGATCCCCCGGAGCAAGGTGCGTTGACAATGCGTCAGATGTCGGTTGCCAATGACTCCTTTCTGCAGCGCATCGGCGATCGCGCCGCGGGCGACTTCGACCGCCCGGCGGAACACCGGCCGGTCCTCCGGGCTCCACATCAGGACATAGCCTGCCAGCGCTGCGGAGGGGTTATACCCCCATTCCGCGCGGGACGCACGGTCGTCGGTATGATGCCACCAGGGCGCGTGCGGATGCTGGTTGTTCGACGGGACGGTCGAGCGCCATACCCCTTCGACAAAGTCGGGAGTCTGCTCCAGATAACGGAGTAAGGATTGAACCACCGGCACATCCGGTGAAGCGCTGACTTCCGCCAGAATGGTACAGGCGGTCCAGGTCTGAAGCGGCGATGAATCCGGATTCCAGGCATCCGCCTCGAGTGCATGCCCGAAGCCCCCGTCCGGATTCTGGTATGCAGACAGTGCCTCCAGCACATCCTCTCGTGAAC
>CAZBKR010000019.1:0-17798 GCA_964492455.1 uncultured Oscillospiraceae bacterium | reverse complement strand
ATGGATCTCAAATCGGTTTTTGCGCTGGTCGGTGGACTGGCTCTTTTTATCTTTGGCATGCTGCAACTCGGCGAAGGGTTGCAAAAAGCGGCCGGGGAGAAAATGCGCCGTTTCCTGCAGCTGCTGACGGGCAACCCGATCCTCGGTGTACTGGTCGGAGCGCTGGTCACCGTCATTTTACAGAGTTCGTCCGCAACGACCGTTATGGTCATCGGATTTGTCAGTGCAGGTCTTATGACCTTGCCGCAAGCGATCGGAGTCATCTTCGGTGCGAACATCGGCACCACGGTCACGGCCTGGATCGTGTCATTCAAAGTCGATGAGTACGCCTGGATTTTCGTGGCGATCGGTTTTGTCACAATGTTCTTTTTCAAAAAAGAGAAGGTCAAGCATATCGGGCAGGTGATGCTCGCGTTCGGCATCCTTTTCGTCGGACTCAACACGATGGGTGCCGCGCTCAAACCGCTGGGGCAGAGCCAGACGTTCAAGGATCTCCTGCTTTCGATCAAAGACGTGCCGGTCCTCGGGCTGATTGCGGGTACGCTGACGACGATGGCGGTCCAGAGTTCTTCTGCCTCGATCGGCCTGCTACAGTCGTTGTCCAGAGTCGCGGTGGATGCGGATGGCACCCCGCTGGTTTCCCTGTATCAGGCGATCCCGATCCTGCTGGGGAGCAACATCGGAACCACCATTACCGCGGTGCTTGCCTCCATCGGTGCCAAGCGAAACGCAAAACGCGCCGCGCTGGCTCACACGATTTTCAATGTAACTGGTTCGCTGATCTGCATGGTGCTGCTGGTTCCCTTTACCAGACTCGTTGAAAAAATTCTCCTGGCGGTGGGCAACACGATGCTTCCCGACAGCGCTTCCGGGGTCTCTAATATGCTGACCCCCATGGCCGAAGACATGATGACCGGTATCGCGATTTCCCATACAACCTTCAATGTTGCCAACACCTTGATCTGGATCCCGCTGATTCCGATCATGGTGATCCTGATCCGGTTTTTCATCCGCGGAGAGGACCCTGCCGATCTGCGCGTTGTGCGTTTTCTGGATTATAAGATTATCGGCAATCCGGTTGTGGCAATCGACCTGGCCAACCAGGAAATCACCCGCATGACCGATCTCGCGCTCCAGATGCTGACCCGCTCTCGGGAGATGCTCCTGGCCAACGACCTCGCGATGGCCGCCGGGATTGACGAAATGGAAGAGACACTGGACTTTCTGGAAAACGAAACCGTAAAGTACCTCTCGACCATTTTCGCTTCCGCAGCTGTGACCGAAGCCGCATCCACCCGGGTTGCTGCAATGATGCACGCAACCAATGACATCGAGCGGATCGGTGATTATGCCTGCAACGTGATCGGTGCGGTCCGCCATATGCAACAGAACAAACTGGTCTTTTCTGAGGATGCACTCGCAGAACTGGACAATGCGTTTTTACGCATCGAGCAGATGGTCCGGGAGAGTTCACAGGCGCTGCACGGGTCGGATCCCGTGCTTGCGGGGATGGTCATGAGTCAGGAAAACGAAATCGACAGGCTGGAAGACAGTTTGCGGTCGCGGCATTTGGAACGGCTCAATGCCGGGCTGTGCGACCCCCAGGCGACGGTGATTTTTCTGGAGCTGATTCACATCGTCGAACGGGTGTCCGATCACTGTAAGAATCTGGCGGAGGTCGCGGCAAGCGGTTCGCATTACAAAGTTCATCGCATAGAAGAAATGTCCCGGGGCTGACAGCCCGGGCAGGAGGATACGGCAATGGCGGATCTGGGAGAAATGACGGCCATCACGGTCAGCGATCTGGAAAGCTGCCTCGGCAGCGCCAGGATTGCGGCGTTTGTCCACGATGCGGAAATGCAGTTTCTCGATCAGACCGTCCGGATCGCGGATCGCATCGCGTGGGACTGCAACCTGCAGGCGGTCTTCATCTCCGGACCGACCGCGTCCGGGAAAACCACCTTTACCCACCGGCTGGCCTCCGCACTCGCGTTTCTCGGCCGCCCGACCTGCCTGCTTTCCATGGATGATTATTATGAAGACAAACAGGCAGAGACAGACGAACGCGGTCGTCCGGACTTCGAATCCATTGACATGCTGGATACCGCACTGATGATGGACCAGATTCAGATGCTGCTGGACGGTTACGAGGTGCATGTTCCGCATTTCGATATGGTGGAACGTCGCCGCATTTACACCTCCGACAGGATACGCAAGATCCCGCCCGGCGGGATCCTGCTGGTGGAAGGATTGCACGGCCTTTCTCCGGTAGTGCTGGGCAGTCTGGAACGGCAACGGGCGCTGGGGGTATTCATCATGCCGTTCGGCACCCTGCTGGACAGCAACCGGCTGTTGCAGCCGCGTGAAATCCGCATGCTGCGCCGCATTTCTCGCGATTCCCACCACCGGGGTGCCTCGGCCATGGAAACCCTGGACTACTGGCCGGTGATCGACCGGGCCGAACAGGCGGTTTTCCCCTCTTATCTCGCAACCGCCGACGTATTTGTAAATTCGTTGATTCCATATGAGTTTTGTGTCATACCCCACCTTGCCGCAGAATGTATCCGGGATTCACTCGCAGCCTGGCGGGATGGCCGGCTGGAACACTCGGTCTACCTGGGCGGCAAAGGGTTTGCGGAAGCCGCCAGAGCCGCTGCGGAGTGCGAGCGGTTGCTCACACTGGTCGACCGGATCCCGCGTCTGGCCGTCTCCAATATCCCGGACATGTCCATCCTGAACGAATTTATTCGATAAATAAGACAATTACCCGTATCGCCAGAGAGAACGGGTGCAAAAAGGAGTGCGTTGCCGCATGCCGATCCGAGTACCAGACAATCTGCCTGCAACCACGATTCTCGAAGAGGAACTCGTGTTTGTGATGTATGAGGGACGTGCCTATCGTCAGGACATCCGACCGCTGCGTATCCTGATCCTCAACCTGATGCCCAACAAGGTCGCAACCGAAACCCAGCTCCTGCGGCTGCTGTCGAATACACCGCTCCAGGTGGAGGTCGACCTGATCTACACCGCCTCCTACAATCCCCGCAATACCGCCAACGAGCATCTCGTCAAATTCTACGAGACGTTTGCGGACGTCCGGGACCGCCGCTACGACGGTATGATCATCACCGGGGCCCCGGTCGAGCACATGCCCTTCGAGGAAGTCGCGTACTGGGACGAATTGTGTGAAATCATGGACTGGAGCAAGACACATGTCTATTCAACGCTCCACATCTGCTGGGGGGCGCAGGCCGGATTGTACCATCATTACGGAGTGCCCAAACATCCGCTCCCGCGCAAGATGTTCGGCGTCTTCCCCCATTCAATGAGCTATACACGCCCGGTCAAATTATTCCGGGGATTTGACGATGTGTTCCACATCCCGCATTCCCGGCACACCGAGGTTCAGCGCGAGGACATCCTGTCGGTACCCGGTTTGCGGCTCCTTTCCGAGTCCCCGATGTCCGGAGTGTATGCGGTCTCGGATATGACCGGCCGGCAGATATTTCTTACCGGACACTCGGAATACGATCCAGATACGCTCAAAGAAGAGTATCTCCGGGATCTGGCCAAAGGACTGCCGATTGATATCCCGTTCCACTATTTCACGGACGACGATCCCGCCGGTGCTCCAGTCGTCACCTGGCGGAGCTCCGCATACCTGATCTTCGCGAACTGGCTCAACTACTATGTGTACCAGATGACGCCATTCGATCTCGAGAACCTGGACGATGTAGGCAACGCAGCCGCCGAAAGCGCGGAATAAAAAAAACAGGAGGCAACATATGGCTACCACCGTCACCATTACATCAGAGAATTTTCAGACACTGCTGGGAGGCGATCTGCCCCTCATGATCGACTTTTGGGCCCCGTGGTGCGGACCCTGCCGCATGGTCGGTCCTTCGATTGAGCGGCTGGCCGAGCTGTACGCGGGACGTGCGATCGTCGGCAAGCTCAACGTAGACGACGAAACCGCCATCGCTCAGAATTATCGAATCATGAGCATTCCCACGGTCATGGTGTTCAAGGCCGGGCAACCGGTCGAATCAGTGGTCGGAGCCCGCTCCTTCGACGATTTCGAAGCCCTGTTGAAAAAACATCTGGGGTGAAGGCCACACGTCTTTGCGAATGGCACCAAACATCTGGGCGCGCAGGTCGGGGATTTCCCGCTCCAGCGCGTCCAGTTGTCTGGTTGCTCCCGCACGCGCGGTGCGGCCTGTGAACGGGCATTCCGATGTGGCGACCGGAATCTCGTGCTTTTTGCAGTAAGCCGCGACCTGTGTGGACGGGACATAAATCAAAGGACGGATTTGCACGACACCGGACCGATCCAGTGCGGTGACCGGAGCGAAGGAGCCTATGCGGCCTTCCCGACCCAGTTTCATTAAAAATGTTTCGAGGACATCATCTCGATTGTGACCCAACGCGATCCGGGCGCATCCGGTCTCGATCGCGTGACGCGCCAAAACAGCCCGCCGTACGCGCGCACACAGCGAGCAGGGGATATTGCCGTCCCGGGCATCCGGTTCCTCTTTAACTTCGGGCGCAAAAGTGCTCGCTCCAAGTCCGGATTCCAGTTCTGAGAAAGGGATGCCCCTGACAGCGCAAAACGAAGCGATTCCGTCAGAAGTGCCTCGTTCAAATCCCATCCGTACCGTTGCGGCGGCCAGGCGGAACTGAACCGGATGATAAGATGACAGCCGGTCCAGCGCATGCAGCAGCGCCATACTGTCTTTCCCGCCGGATACCCCGACCAGCAGGCGGTCTCCCGCCTGTACCATCCGGAAATCAAACAGCGCTTTTTGAACCGCGGATACCAGAAAACTGTGGTTTGCTTTCTTCATGCAACGAGTATAGACGGCACCTCATCTGACTGCAAGGCAGTGTCCGGGTCTCGCGGTTGCGCCGGTTTGCCGAGGGCGTATAATGGTTTGGAACCTTATCCTTTTTTGAAAGCGAGCGTGGATTGTCCATGGGCACAACCTACCTATTAAAGGTCGCAGGTCTGGAGCGTGAACTTCCGGTATGCCGTATCACGGACGACTTATACATCGGCGCGTTTGTCATATTCGGTGACGTGGAGTTGACCAGGGCTTGTGCGGAAGCACTGCTGCGGATTGCTCCGTCTTACGATATTCTGATAACCGCGGACAGCAAAGGGATTCCTCTGGTTTACGAGATGGCCCGCCAGCACGGCGACGATCGTCATGTGATCGCGCGCAAGGCTGCGAAACTCTACATGAAAGACGTCGTGTCAGCCGAAGTCCGGTCGATCACGACCGACCGGATTCAGACGCTGTATCTGGATGGAGGAGACGTCGAACACCTGCGCGGGCGCAAGGTTCTGATCGTTGACGATGTGATCAGTACCGGTGAGTCACTGCGCGCGCTCGAGGAGTTGGTCACCAAAGCCGGCGGCGAGATCGTAGGCCGCATGGCGATCCTGGCGGAGGGGGAGGCCGGCAAGCGAAGTGATATCCGGTACCTGGCGTATCTTCCACTGCTGAATGCAGACGGGACCCCCAAGGACTGAAATGCCGCCAGGCCGCGGGCATGTTACGGGAGGGAGCTTTGGGATGCGAACCATAGGCACCAGAGCGCAACAGGAGGTGGACCGCGAAGCACCGGCCCGTCTGGGTATCACCCTGCACGATCTGATGATACGGGCGGCGGAGGCGGTTGTTCACGTCGTTGTCCTGCGTATGCGAACGCACCGTCAACCCGTCGTGATCCTCTGCGGCCCCGGGAACAACGGCGGGGACGGATATGCCGCCGCACATCGATTGGCCGCGATGGGGCACGATGTTTCGGTGATAGAAGCGCTGCCCGGGCATCCGCGCAGCCCACTGGCCGCATTGGAACGCCAGATCGCTGCAAGTGCCGGATTACTGCGGCAGCAGGACGCAGACGGCGGGTTCCCGGATGACTGCCTGGTGGTGGATGCGGTATTCGGAGCTGGTTACAGTGCCTTGCGCCCGCTGGACCCTTCTGTGTCCACCCTGTTTCTCGCGGTGGAGAACGCAAGATCCCGCGGGGCGGTGGTGCTATCGGTCGACCTGCCTTCCGGTGTCGAAGCGGATACGGGGAGAGCCTGTCCCGGCGCAATGCAGGCGGACGTGACTGTCACATTTGTCCGGCCGAAGCCCGGCCTTTTTTTGTATCCCGGCCGAAGTCTCGCCGGCAGGATTGTGACCGATCCCATCGGGATCCCTGTGCCGCTCGTTGATGAAATTCTCGCAGACTTACCGGCGGAACCGCTCCTGCTGGATGCGTCTTCCATCCGGAGGATGGCCCCGCCACGACCGGCTGACGCGCATAAAGGGACGTTTGGCCGGGTGCTGGTGGTCGGCGGATCGCCCGGAATGGGCGGAGCGGCGACGCTCGCGGTTGGTGCCGCGCTTCGCAGCGGAGCCGGGCTTGTACAGGCAATGGTACCGCAGGACGCGCGCGCGGGGATCGACGTACGCCATCCGGAAGCGCTCGTTGCGGCAGTACACCCGTTCCCGCCCGATCCAGCGACCGCTGCCCGGTTTAGCGAGGGCAAACAGGCCGTTCTGATCGGCCCCGGGCTTGCGCCCGGTCCCGCGGCGGAAGACCTGGTCGCCGCAATGTGTGAAGATCCGACGCCGGTAGTGCTGGATGCGGGTGCCTTGACTGTCGCGGCTTTTCGTCCGGACCGGTTTCTGCCGATACTCACCGGTCGCAGGACTGCCGGATGGCTCCCGGCGGTTCTGACTCCTCACCCGGGCGAGTTTTCCAGGCTGGCGCCCGATCTGGACCGTTCCGATCCGGTGACCGCTGCCCGGACCTGTGCCTCCCGGTGGGGCTCCGTAGTAATCCTCAAGGGAGCGGGAACGGTCGTCGCGGCGCCTGACGGACGGTGTGCGATCAACACGACCGGAAACGACGGCCTTGCCAAGGCCGGTTCCGGAGATGTCCTGGCCGGTCTGCTGACCGGACTTCTGGCGCAGGGAATGGATCCGTGGGAAGCCGCCTGCGCCGCGGTATGCCTGCATGGGATCGCAGCGGATGCTAACGTGCGCCGATCAGGCCGGCGCAGCCTGCTGCCCGGGGATCTGGCCCCCGGTTTATCAGCGGCTTTCAAAGAAGCGGGATGGGAGACAGATACATGGATGGAATGATGCCGAACCGTTCCTGGGCAGAAGTGGATCTCGACCGGATCGGGCACAACGCAAGACGCATTCGCGAGATCACACGACGGACGGCGGAAGTGATGGGAGTCGTCAAAGCAGATGCTTATGGGCACGGGGTCTCCCGTGTTGTGCCGGTATTACTGGAGAACGGGGTGACACGCCTGGCAGTCTCGATGCTCGACGAAGCGCTGGAATTGAGACGGCAGGGGATCGACGTTCCGATTCTGGTGCTGGGATATACCGATCCGCGGCGTGCGGAAGAGATCATCGCGGGTGGAATCACGCAAACGGTCTATAGCCGGGATCTCGCGAAGGCGCTTTCCGAAGCTGCGGGGCATCTGGGCCGGGAAGCGAGAATTCACATCAAGATCGACACCGGTATGGGCCGGGTCGGCTTTCTCGCCGGATTCGAGGCGGTACGGGACACACTCTGGATCGCCAGGCTCCCGCATCTGGTCATAGAAGGCGCCTTTACCCACTTTGCGTCCGCGGATGAAGAGGATCCGGAATACACACTCGCACAGTACGCCCGCTTTACGGGGGTCTGTGCGGAACTGGACGCAAGCGGCGTGACCATCCCGATCAAACACGCCTGTAACAGTCCCGCGATCCTCCGGTTCCCGTCCATGCACATGGACATGGTCCGTGCGGGATTGATTCTATACGGTATGATCCCTTCGCCCCACTGCGGAGGGACACATGGACTGTTGCCCGCCATGACGCTCAAGGCCAACGTAGTCCTGTGCAAATCGCTCCCCCCCGGGAGTCCTGTGAGTTACGGGAGGACCCACATTACGCAGAACCAGGCTGATATTGCTACCATCCCGATCGGCTATGCGGACGGATACTCCCGTGCTCTGGCAAATCGTGCACAGGTTCTGATCCATGGCCGGCGTGCGCCGGTCGTCGGTCGGATCTGTATGGATATGTGCATGGTCGACGTAAGCGGGCTGGAGCGGCCGGTCTCGGTCGGGGACGAAGTGGTTTTGTTCGGCCGGCAGCGAAACGCCGAGATACCGATCGAGGAAATGGCCGACTGGATGGGCACGATCAACTATGAAGTGACCTGCCTGATCGGACGGCGGGTACCGCGTGCTTATCTGAGCGGCGGCACGGTCGGAAATGTGACGAATTACCTGCTGTAACGGGGAAGTCTCCGGCCGGTTTATGATATACTTCTACCAGAAAAATCGGCCTCTGTCAGAGGTATGCCAAGTTCCGGAAGGAGAGTAGAAATGGACGCCAAGGCAAAGAAAGACGTCGCGTTGTTTGCCGCCAGGATGCGCAGACACATCGTCGAACAGGTTTTCAGGGCACAGTCCGGTCACATCGGCGGATCGATGTCCAGTGCCGACATTCTCGCAGTGTTGTATACCCAGGTCATGCGGGTGGATCCTTCCGATCCGAAAAAGCCGGACCGCGACCGGTTTGTCCTGTCCAAAGGGCACTGTTCGCCCGCGCTGTATGCGGCGCTCGCACTGCGGGGATTTTTCCCGGAGGCCGATCTGCAGGGTTTCCGCAGCATCGGCAGTTATCTGCAGGGGCATCCCAGCATGAAAGACGTGCCGGGCGTAGATATGTCCACCGGTTCACTGGGACAGGGCATCTCCGCGGCGATCGGGATGGCGATCGCCGGCAAACTGGATAACAAGGACTACCGGGTCTATGCGATTCTGGGAGACGGGGAAATCCAGGAAGGTCAGGTGTGGGAGGCCATGATGGCCGGCGCGCATTTCAAACTTGACAATCTGTGCGCGTTTCTGGACTACAACGGTTTGCAGATCGACGGGGACATCCGCGAAGTCATGAATCCGGAGAACGTCGCGGACAAGTTTCGTGCCTTCAACTGGAACGTGATCGAGATCGACGCACACGATGCCGATCAGATTCTCGATGCGATCGATCAGGCCAAAGCCACCAAAGGAAAACCCACGATGGTGGTCGCCCATTCCCACAAAGGCAAGGGCGTATCGTTTATGGAAGACCAGGCGGGCTGGCACGGCGTCGCGCCCAAGCCCGATGAATATGAAGCCGCGATCCGCGAACTCGATGCCGAGATCGCCGCACGGGAGGGATAAGCACCATGGCCAAGATTGCAACCCGGGAAGCATATGGGAAAGCGCTTGTGGAATTCGGCGCTAATCCCGATATCGTTGTGATGGACGCGGATCTGTCAAAGTCCACCTATACCAATCTGTTTAAGAAAGCCTATCCGGAACGCCATATCAATATGGGCATTGCCGAGGCCAACATGATGTCTGCTGCCGCGGGGATCGCCACATGCGGCAAGACCGTTTTTGCCTCGACGTTTGCCATATTTGCGTCTGAGCGGGCGATCGAGCAGGTCCGCAACTCCATATGTTATGCGAACCTCAACGTCAAAGTCTGCGCAACCCATGCGGGACTTTCAATCGGTGAGGACGGTGCCTCGCACCAGATCGTCGAGGACATCGCGATCATGCGCGCGATCCCCAATATGCGCGTACTATCTCCTTGTGATGCTGAGGAGACCCGTCTGGCTGTTCGATACATCCTGGAAACACCAGGCCCGTTCTACCTCAGGTTGGGCCGGCTTGCCGTGGACACAGTCTACGGCGAAGGAGAGTGTCCGTTCGTGTTTGGTAAGGGCATTCAACTGCGGGACGGAACGGATCTGACCATCGTCTCCACCGGCCTGATGGTACAGGAATCCCTCAAGGCAGTGGAAATCCTCAAAGAAAAGGGAATCTCCGCCCGGATGATCGATATCCACACCATCAAGCCGATCGATCGCGACATCCTCGCCAAAGCCTCGCGCGAGACCGGTCTGATCGTGACCGCCGAAGAACATACCGTATACGGCGGACTCGGCGGTGCGGTCGCGGAAGCGCTCGCTCAGACCCACCCCTGCCGCATGGCAATGGTCGGTGTACAGGATCGTTTCGGCAAATCCGGCAGACCTGCGGACGTGCTGGCGGCATACGGGCTTACCGCGGATAATATCGCGGCCACGGCAGAACAGTTGTTTGCAGCAAAATAGACTGAGAGGTGTCCTGCTATGGACGAACGCAGACGGGTCAGCAAAAAGGTGAAGTGGCTCGCCAAAGCCGGCATTTTGTCGGCGGTCGCGATCGTACTCATGTACCTCGAGTTTCCGATTCCCCTGATGCCGGACTTTCTGAAGTTCGACTTCAGTGAAGTACCGGTATTACTGGCCGCATTTTCCATGGGACCGCTGTCAGCGATCGCAATCGAGTTTGTCAAGAATCTCGCGCATCTGCCTTTTACCATGACAGGTGGAGTGGGGGAGCTGGCCAACTTTCTGGTCGGTGCCTGTTTCGTCGGCACCGCGGGCTGGGTATACCGGATACATAAATCGCGTAAGGGAGCGCTGGCGGCGTTGGGATTCGGGACGTTGGCGCTGATTGCCGGCGGAGTAGTCATCAACTATTTCATTACGCTGCCGTTTTACATCAAAGTGATGGAGTTTCCGCTTGATGCGATTATCGGAATGGTGACGGAGGCGGGTAATACCATCGTGGACGGGATGTTCACATTGCTGCTGTTCGTGTTCGTGCCGTTCAACCTGTTCAAGGGCCTGATCGTCTCTTTGGTGGTATATCTGCTGTATAAGCGGCTTTCGCCGTTGCTGCACAAATAACTGCGGAAACAGACGACCTGCTTCTATCCGCATATCCGTAAAGAAAAACCGGCGGTTCTCTCCAGGAGCGACCGCCGGCTTTTTTATTGGTCTTTCAGAGGCATGTGAGGGGGATCTGCCCCGGTCGGCAACCCGCCGGCCGGAGCGAAATCCTTGATCAAAAGACCGCGCGGATACCCTCGTTCTTCCGAACTGGCCGCCAACCGGAATCCGCGGTTTTCATAAAAACGGACCAGAGTTTTGTTGGTCAACGCAGTATGCAGACGGACGCTGCGTACTCCCTGTTTCTCCATATACCGTTCCGCGGCCTCGAAAAGCAGACTGCCGACTCCCCGGGACTGATTGCCGGGGAGTACGGCGAAACGGGAGAGGTACGCGTGCGCGTCCGCCTCCATGGAGATACGGACCGTCCCGACGATGTTCCGCCCGACCCGCGCGACAAACACCGCATCTTCCGCGATATATCGCAAAAGGTCTACAAGGTCTTCGCCAAGCGCGTCGACCTGTCCCGGAATCCCCGAATCCCGCACATATTTCGCCATAGCGGCACGGATCACCAGCCGGATGCCGACCGCATCCTCCGGGGTCGCCCGTTCGACCCGGATCCCGTCAGCTCCTCCGGTCATGCCAGCAGAGAAGCGAGAACCGCTTTTTGCGCGTGCAACCGGTTTTCGGCCTGGTCATAGATCACCGACTGCGGCCCGTCTATGACGTCGGCACTGACTTCATATCCGCGATAGGCCGGCAGACAGTGCAGAAAAACGGCGTCCTGCCGTGCCAGTGACATCAGAGCGGCGTCCACGATAAACCCTTTGAACGGGATCATTTTGCGTTCCTTTTCCGCCTCCTGCCCCATGCTGATCCAGGTGTCCGTATAGACAGCGTCAGCGTGTTCGACCGCTTCGCGCGGATCGTGGGTCAGCGTGATGCGGCTCCCGGACCGCGCGGCATCCTCCATGGCTTCCGCAATACAGGTGGCATCACAGTCAAATCCTTCCGGAGTGGCGACCGCGATGTCCATCCCCACCTTGGCACATCCGTGCAACAGGGAATTCGCAACATTGTTGCCATCACCCACATAGGCCATGCGCAACCCTTGCAGCTGACCGCCTTTATACTCCCGAACCGTCATCAGATCGCTCAGGATCTGGCAGGGATGATGCAGATCGGTCAGACCGTTGATCACAGGAATGGTGCCCCACCGGGCAAGATCCAGCACATCCTGGTGGGAGTAGGTCCGGATCATGATTCCGTCCACCATGCGGGAGAGAACCCCGGCGGTATCCGGAATCGGCTCGCCGCGTCCAAGCTGAATGTCTCCCGCATTGAGGTACAGCGCGTGTCCGCCAAGCTGGTACATCCCCACCTCAAACGAGACCCGTGTTCTCGTGGAAGACTTGGAGAAAATCATCGCCAGTGTCTTGCCGGGCAGGATGGGGTGGGGGCGGCCGGCATTCAGGTCGGCCTTGAGCGCATCGGCTTGATCCAGCAGCGCGAGAATGCGGGCCGGTTCCAGGTCGTGCAGGCTGATGAAATGGTTCATGCCCCGGCCACCTCCCGCAGGATCTCTTCCAGATCCGCGACAAAACGGAGCATTTCATCCTCGGTGAGAATCAGCGGAGGAAGCAGCCGCAGGATGGAATCACCGACCGCATAGACCAGATACCCCCGCTCCAGGCATGCTGTCTTGACCGCGGAAGCGACCGGCTGGCTGAGATGAATGCCGATCATCAGACCCAGCCCGCGCACTTCCGCGATGAGACCGGTCCGGTCAGCACACGCAAGCAGTTTCTCTTTGAGGAATGCGCCTTTGTCTGCAGCACCTGCGACCAGGTTGGATGCGTCGTATTCATCCAGTACCGCAAGCGCGGCTGCGCAGGCCAGCGGCCCTCCGCCAAAGGTGGTGCCATGGTCGCCCGGCTGGAAACCGGTCGCAGCGTCTCTGGTGGCCAGACAGGCCCCGATCGGAACTCCGCCTGCCAGCCCTTTGGCCATCGTGACGATGTCGGGCCGGATCCCGAAATGCTCAAACGCGAACATGTGGCCGGTCCGGCCCATGCCGGTCTGGATTTCATCGATGATCAGGAGCGCTCCGGTCTCCCGGCAGCGCGCCGCAACCGCTTCGACATAGGCCGGCGTGGCGGGCCATATGCCGCTCTCTCCCTGTATCAGTTCCATGATGACCGCGCAGGTATCTGTGTCCACTTCGGCGCGCATGGCTTCCACATCGTTGAACGGCACATGTATGTACCCCGGCGGGAGGGGACCAAACGGGGCACTGAAGCGACTTTGACCGGTCGCGGTCGCTGTAGCCATCGTCCTGCCGTGAAAGGACTGGGTGGCAGACACGATCTTGGCGCGGGGAGCCCCTTTTCTGTAAAAGTAGCCGCGTGCCAGTTTGAAAGCGGCCTCGTTGGCTTCCGCACCGCTGTTGCTGAAAAACACGCGGTCGAGACCGGAAAGCGCGGTCAGCCGGGCAGCCAGCTTAGCCTGATTTTCGATGTAGTAAAGGTTGGAGCAATGGATCAACCGGGCGGCTTGTTCGCATATCGCGCTCACGAGACGGGGATGGCCGTGTCCAAGCACGTTGACCGCGATACCGCCGATCAGATCCAGATACGTCTTGCCGGCGGTGTCGGTCAATGTGCTGCCTTGTCCTGATACAAAACAGACCGGTGTCCGTTTTCCGAATGTGTTCATGAAATGGGCTTCATCCAGCCCGATGATTTCCTGCAATCTGGGATCCATGTGATCGTCCTCCTGTGGAATCGCAACCCTGGGGCGGCGGTCAGATTTTTTCGCCCTGGTAGTACGGTCGTCGCTCCTTCATGATCATCGTCCCGATGCCTTTGTTTGTGAAAATCTCAAGCAACAGGGAATGGGATATACGTCCATCGATGATATGTGCTCGACCCACGCCGCGGTTGACCGTATCGAGACAACCCAGCACTTTGGGAATCATACCTCCCGCGATGACGCCGGAATCGATCAGTTTGTGGGCTTCGGACTCGGTCATCGAAGCGATCACCACGGATTCTCCTTCCGGTGTGGTTTTTTTGACGCCCTCCACATCGGTCAGGGTGATCAGCTTCTCCGCTTTCATGGCCGTAGCGATTTCACTGGCGACGGTGTCCGCGTTGATGTTGTAACTTTCACCGTCCGGACCGATGCCGATCGGTGCGATGACCGGGACGTAAGCACCCGCTGCCAGGGTTTCCAGCATCGAGGTGTTGATGTGGGTGATTTCACCGACGTTGCCGATGTCCAGCGGATGTCCGTCCGGACTGCGTGTCATGCGAACACACTCGATCAAGCGTCCGTCGATCCCGCACAGCCCGACCGCCTGCGCGCCCAGCTGGTTGAGACGCGCCACGATTTCTTTGTTGGTACGGCCGACCAGAACCATCTGCGCGACTTCCATCACCTCGGGGGTTGTCACCCGCAATCCGTCTCTAAATTCAGAGTGGACCCCCAGACGTCCCAGCATGGCATTGATGTCCGGTCCGCCGCCGTGTACGAGAATCGGATTGATGCCGATGAATTTGAGCAGTGTGACGTCTTCCATTACATTGGTTTTAAGCTCTTCGCTCACCATGGCGTTTCCGCCATATTTGATGACGACGGTTTTTCCCGATAAGCGTCGGATATAGGGAAGGGCCTCGATCAGAATCTGTGCTTTCTGGAGAGGGGTGACCAGATCGGTTTCCATGGCAGATCTCCTTTATCAAATGGAGTAAAGTCGGAACTACAGCATCATGCCGGGGCGGACAAGGCCGGCGGTTTCCGGGAGTTCCGCCATCAGATTGAGCGACTGGACGGCCTGTGAGGCCGATCCTTTTCCCAGATTGTCGATCGCGCACAGCAAAACCGCCCGTCCGTTCCGCAGATCCGCAAAGACGCCGATGTCCGCCATATTGGTCCCGGCGACATTGCGGGTGTCCGGGCAACTCCCCGCGGGGAGTACGCGAACAAACGGCTCATTCATGTAATACGACTCGTACATACGGTGCAGCGCCTCGGCTGTGACACCCGGCATCAAATCAGCATAGACCGTTGCCAGCATGCCGCGCTTCATGGGTGCAAGGTGTGGCGTGAATCCGATGGCGACCGGGCGCCCGGCCAGAATCGAAAGTTCCTGCTCGATCTCACTGGTATGCCGGTGCCCGATGACTCCGTACGCGCGGAAACTTTCGTCCGTTTCACAATAGCTGTAGGTCAGATCCGCTTTGCGGCCTGCTCCCGATACGCCGGAAACAGCATCCACGATGATCCGGTCGCAAGAGACGGCACCTGCTTTGAGTGCGGGCGTCAGAGCCAGGATTGAACAAGTCGGATAGCACCCGGGGTCTCCGATCAGGCGCGCATCTGTGATTTTGTCGCGATACAGCTCGGGAAGCCCGTACACCGCCTCGGCGAGCAGAGAAGGAACCGGATGGGTGAGCTTATATGCGGCTTCATATACTGCGGCCTCCCGGTAGCGGAAATCTCCGCTGTGATCCAGCACACGCACTCCCCGCTCAAGCAACTGCGGCACGGTGACCGAAGAAACCCCGTGCGGCAATGCCGTTACGACGATGTCACACATCGCGGCGACTTCGTCAAGATCCAGTGCGCGGCAGGGAAGATCCAGCAGTCCGCGGAAAGCGGGATAGACCTGCGAAAACAGCTTGCCCACAAAACTTTGCGACGTAAGCAGTGTGATTTCGAAGCCATCGTGTCCGCATAAAGTTCTGGCGAGCTCCGCTCCCACGTAACCGGTGGCGCCGATGATGCCGATTCTGGTTTTCCTCTCCATACCGTACCTCACAGTGTCCATGTTCAGAACCGGGGCTGCCGGTCTGATAAAAATACACTATACTGTATAAAAATACATTGTTCAATCCACAGGTGCGACAAATTCGTCATCGGTCCCTGCAGACAGGTCTGGCGGGGTGCCCAAACGGATCCGACTGCATCCGGGACGGATCGTTGATTCTGCTTCTTCCATATTATCATGTGGGCGATGCCGCGACCGGACATCCAGGTCACGTGTTTTCCGTTGTTATGGAATGTCACGGAAGCACCCCCTGCGAAAAGGGCTTTTTCATGCCATAATGTCAAGGAGTATTCGTACTTCGCCAAATCTGACATAAAACATTTGGTGAATATTTCGTATGGCTTGCCTGTATCAACAGTGTTATATTCTATGGTAGAAATTGCAGCCGGCAATCTAGCAGGACTGACAATAGACGCATCGGAGGTACAGGTATGGCAAGTCTATCACTTAAGAATGTATTCAAGCGCTTCGAGGGCGGCGTGGTGGCCGTCAGCGACTTCAGCCTCGACATCGAGGACAAGGAGTTCATCATTCTCGTCGGTCCGTCCGGCTGCGGGAAATCCACCACACTGCGCATGATCGCCGGTCTGGAAGAAATCAGTGAAGGCGAGATTTACATCGGAGACCGTCTGGTCAACGATGTTCAGCCCAAAGACCGCGACATCGCAATGGTTTTCCAGAACTATGCGCTGTATCCCCATATGACCGTGTATGACAACATGGCCTTCGGATTGAAACTCCGCAAGGTTCCGAAGGACGAAATCAAACGCCGCGTCCAGGAAGCGGCCAAGATCCTTGAGATTGAGCACCTTCTCGATCGCAAACCGAAAGCACTTTCCGGCGGACAGCGCCAGCGTGTCGCCCTCGGCCGCGCCATCGTCCGTGACCCGAAGGTCTTCCTCATGGACGAGCCGCTCTCCAACCTCGACGCCAAACTGCGCGTCCAGATGCGTGTTGAAATTACCCGGCTGCACCACAGACTGCAGACCACCTTCATCTATGTTACACACGACCAGACCGAAGCCATGACGATGGGTACCCGCATCGTGGTCATGAAGGATGGTTTCATCCAGCAGGTGGATTCTCCGACCAACCTTTATCTGCACCCGGTCAATATCTTCGTCGCCGGTTTCATGGGCATGCCGCCGATGAACTTCATCAATGCGACGCTCTCCTATTCTCCGGAGACTGTCAAACTGTCCTTCGGTGACAACACGATCTCGCTCACCAATGCCAAGTACCTGAACGGCGACCTCAAAGAGTTCGACGGCAAGGAAGTGATCATGGGCGTCCGTCCGGAAGCCATCTCCGATGATCCGGCCACTGTGGAAGCCTCCGTCGGATCCACCTTCCGCGGCGACATCGACGTTGTTGAGCTCCTGGGCGCTGAGGCCATGATCTATCTGACCTGTGGTGCGGTCAGCCTGACTGCCCGCGTCGATCCCACGACGACCCGCGCCAAAGTCGGTGATTCGATCATGATGGCCATGGATGCGGAGCGCATCCACATCTTCGACAAAGAGACGGAAAAATCCCTGGTCCTCTGATCCCTTGCACTTGTCCGCTATGTGGAATGAACCGCCGGTCTGGAAAGGCCGGCGGTTTTTTTGCGGTACGCAGCCTGACATACAGCGTCGGTAAACGGACAGGAAGAGGTTTTACGGCAAGGATTGATTGCGCATACGAAGAAAATCCGATAGGATAAGCGCGAATCCGCGGATTACGGGTACCAGATTTGCGTCTGTTTCGAAACCGACAAAGGATTGAAACACCTTTGTGAAAACCATAAGATAGGATAGATAGGGGACTTGTCTGTACACAGCCCTGCAAGAGCTTCGGGCTCGGGAGGATATTTTGATGGAAGAAATCAAAAAATGCATTGTCAAAGCGGCCGGTTTTCTGGATCGGACCGCCGGAGTGCTGGATACCAACGGCATTGTGATCGCCTCGACCGATCCCCGGTTGGACGGTGAGGAGGACTCCTCCGTTCGCGCCATCCTCCTGTCCGACGACCCGGTATCCATTACCTCGGACCGCACATACATGAAAATAACGGTCGGGGACAAGGTGTCATTCATCTGCTTTATCGAAGGGACCGACACCGTTTCCCGCAACTACCTGGAATTGTTGGGTAACTGGATCTCCGCAGCTCTCCAGGAGCGAAATGCGGACGCGGAGCGCGACGCTT
>CAZBKR010000018.1:15837-18560 GCA_964492455.1 uncultured Oscillospiraceae bacterium | reverse complement strand
GCGACCATCGGCAGCGTCGGCAACAACGAGCATGAAAACATCAACATCGGCAAAGCGGGACGCAATCGCCATCGCGGCATCCGCCCCACCGTTCGCGGCGTCGTCATGAACCCGGTCGACCACCCGCACGGCGGCGGCGAAGGCAAATCCCCGATCGGTAAACCCGGTCCTGTCACCCCCTGGGGCGTTCCGACACTGGGCAAGAAGACGAGAAACAAGAAGAAACCGTCGAACAAGTTCATCGTCAAGCGGCGCGGCGCGAAATAAGGGAGGCTTTCCAATATGAGCAGATCAACCAAAAAGGGCTTTTTCGTGGAAGAATCCCTGATGAAAAAAATCCAGAGCATGAACGAAGTCAACGACCGCAGAGTCATTAAAACATGGTCTCGCGCGTCGACGATTTTCCCCGAGATGGTCGGCCACACCATCGCGGTACACGACGGCAAGAAGCATGTCCCGGTCTATGTCACAGAAGAAATGGTCGGGCACAAGCTTGGCGAGTTCGCTCCCACCCGGTTGTTCCGTGGCCATGCCGGGTCCGAGAAGTCGTCGGGATCCAGATGACGGTCTCATTGCGAAGGGAGGTATAACGCAAGTGGAAAAAAAGGTCATGAGCAAAGAATTTCTCCTGGAAAACCGCGATGAGATCCTCGCGCGGTACACCGGTGAGAAAAAGAAAAGCAAGAAACTTCCCGTCCTTACCAAAAAGGAACGGAAAGTGCTGGGCATCGGCCGCGACCGCGGCGAGGCGACCGCCAAGTATGTGCGCATCGCTCCGCGCAAAGTCTCCGTCGTAACCAAAATGATCCGTGGCAAAGGACTTGACGAGGCATACGCCATTCTGACATACACCCCCAAGATGGCTTCTCCCGTCCTGATCAAGCTGCTTAAGTCAGCGGAATCCAATGCAGTGAACAACAATGAAATGGCACGTGACAACCTGTACGTCGCGGAGTGCTACGCCAATCAGGGTTCGATCATTAAGCGGATCATTCCCAGGGCACGTGGTGGCGCTGCGTCCATCCACAAGAAGACGAGCCATATCACGGTCGTTCTCAAGGAAAGGAACTGAGGAGGTAGCCAATGGGCCAGAAGGTAAATCCCCATGGATTCAGGGTCGGCGTCATCAAGGACTGGGATACAAGATGGTATGCGGACAAGAATAATTTCAGCCGTTATCTTGTCGAAGACAATAAGATCCGCACGTTCCTGAAAAAAGAGTGCTTCAATGCCGGCGTATCGCGTATCGAAATCGAGCGCAAGGGCGATGAGAAAACGACG
The DNA here is from genome assembly GCA_964492455.1 of uncultured Oscillospiraceae bacterium. Classification (GTDB taxonomy): domain Bacteria; phylum Bacillota; class Clostridia; order Saccharofermentanales; family UBA5734; genus JAAYKS01. The sequence continues at coordinate 17,279 of CAZBKR010000018.1, read as the reverse complement.
GTAACCATCCATACGGCCAAGCCGGGCATTATCATCGGCCGCCAGGGATCCGGTATCGAAGCGCTGAAGAAGAGACTGAAACAGGTTTTCGGCCGAGAGCTCTTCATCAACGTGATGGAGATCAAACAGCCGGATTGCGAAGCTCAACTGGTCGCTGAGAACATCGCGGACCAGCTCCAGCGCCGCATTTCTTTCCGTCGCGCCATGAAGCAGACCATGAGCCGTTCCATGAAGATGGGCGCAAAGGGTATCAAGACCATGGTCGCAGGACGTCTCGGCGGTGCCGAGATCGCGCGCGTCGAGCACTATCACGAAGGCCGGATCCCTCTGCACACTCTGCGTGCCGACATTGACTACGGGTTTGCGGAAGCGGTCACAACATACGGACGCATCGGCGTCAAAGTCTGGATCTACAAGGGCGAGGTGTTCCCCGTACCCCGCAAGCCCCAGACAGCGGAAGGAGGGGACGAGTAAATGCTGCTCCCGAAAAGAGTCAAATACCGCAAACAACATCGCGGTCGTATGAAGGGCAAAGCAACACGCGGCAATTTTGTCGCATATGGTGACTATGGACTGATCACTACCGAACCCGCCTGGATCACCAGCAACCAGATTGAAGCAGCCCGTGTCGCGATCAACCGTTTCATTCGCCGCGGTGGTCAGGTCTGGATCAAGATCTTCCCTGACAAGCCGGTTTCCTCCAAACCCGCGGAAACCCGCATGGGTTCCGGCAAAGGATCTCCTGACCATTGGGTCGCGGTCGTCAAACCGGGACGCGTTATGTTCGAGATCGCGGGAGTGTCCGAGGCGGACGCGCGGGAAGCGCTGCGTCTGGCCAGCCACAAACTTCCCTGCAACACCAAGATCATCGCAAAGGAACAGGAGGTGACCGCCGATGAAGCCAACTGAAATCCGCGGAAAATCCGACAGTGAACTGAATGAAGAGCTGGAAGCCCTCAAACAGGAACTGTTCCGCCTTCGCTTCCAGCATGCCGTCAACCAGCTCGAGAACCCCTTACAGCTCAAGCAGGTCCGCAGCGACATCGCAAGAGTCAAAACCATTCTCCGCGAGCGCGAGCTCAAGGCTGTCAAGGAATAACGGGAGGACACACGATGAGCGATAGAAACCCTCGCAAGACACGCGTTGGCGTCGTGCGCAGCGACAAGATGGACAAAACCGTGGTAGTGGACATCGTCGAGCATGTTCGCCACCCGCTTTACAAAAAAACCGTCAAGAGGACCTATTCCCTCAAGGCGCATGACGAAAAAAACGAGTGCGGCATCGGTGACAAGATCCGCATCATGGAAACCCGTCCTCTGAGCAAGGACAAGCGCTGGCGCCTGGTGGAGATCGTCGAGAAGGCGAAATAACCACAGGTCCCAGGGAGTGGGAAGGAGGAACAAGAGCGCATGATTCAAGTACAAACCGTCCTTCGGTCGGC
>CAZBKR010000018.1:0-15827 GCA_964492455.1 uncultured Oscillospiraceae bacterium | reverse complement strand
ATGTATTCGCGTTTTAGGCGGCTCAAAGAGGAAATACGGCAACATCGGTGACGTCATTGTCTGTTCGGTTCGCGAGGCTTCTCCGGGTGGTGTTGTCAAAAAGGGCGAGGTCGTGAAGGCCGTGATCGTCCGGTCCAAAAAGGGACTCCGCCGTACTGACGGCTCATACATCCGGTTCGATGAGAATGCGGCCGTCATTATCCGGGACGACAAAAACCCCCGCGGAACCCGTATCTTTGGACCCATCGCCAGGGAATTGAGAGACAAGGACTATATGAAGATCCTGTCTCTCGCCCCTGAGGTTCTGTGAGGAGGCAAGAGAAGATGGCAAAAGTGCACGTCAAGAAGAACGACAACGTCTTTATCCTCACAGGTAAAGACGCCGGGAAGACCGGAAAAGTCCTGGATGTGTTCCCGGACAAGAACCGGGTTGTGGTGGAAGGGGTCAATATGATCTCCCGCCATACCAAACCGAAAAACCGGTACCAGCAGGGCGGCATCATCCATCGTGAAGCCCCCCTTCACGGCTCGAACGTGATGCTGGTCTGCCCCAAGTGCGACCGTCCGACCCGCATCGGCCGCGCCATCCAGGAAAACGGCGACAAAGCGCGGGTGTGCAAAAAGTGCGGCGCCGTGATCGACGTCGTCACCACCGCCAAAAAGACAACGGGCAAGTGACACAGGGAGGCAGCAGAATGACAAGGCTTAAAGACAGGTACAAGAGCGAGATCGTACCGGCTCTTCAGGAGAAGTTCCGCTACAAGTCTCCCATGCAGGTTCCCCAGCTCAAGAAGATTGTTCTCAACATGGGTCTGGGTGACGTGAAAGATGTTCCCAAGTCGCTGGAAAGCGCTGTGAACGACATGGGTGTAATAGCGGGACAGAAGGCGGTCATCACCAAGGCGAAGAAGTCGGTTTCGGCCTTCAAGCTTCGCGAGGGGATGAATGTCGGTTGCATGGTCACCCTTCGCGGAGACCGGATGTACGAATTCATGGACAAACTTATATCGATCGCCCTCCCGCGCGTCCGCGATTTCCGCGGGATCAATCCGAACTCGTTTGACGGTCGCGGGAACTATGCGATGGGCGTGCGTGAACAGTTGATCTTTCCGGAGATCGACTACGACAAGATCGACAAGATCCGCGGCATGGACATTGTGATCGTGACCACCGCAGAGACCGACGAAGAGGCCAGAGAGCTTCTCACGCTGTTCGGAATGCCTTTCAGCAAATAATCGGGAGGAACATCACAAATGGCCAAAAAGTCACTGATTCTGAAACAGCAGAAGACGCCAAAATTCAGCACCCGGGCCTATACCCGCTGCAAGATTTGCGGACGGCCCCATTCCGTGCTTCGCAAGTATGGCGTTTGCCGCCTTTGCTTCCGGGAACTTGCCTACAAAGGCCAGATCCCCGGCGTTCGCAAGGCCAGCTGGTAACGTGGAGAACGGGTAAGGAGGAACTATCAATGCAGATCACCGATTCCATCGCGGATATGCTCACCAGGATCCGCAACGGGGCAACCGCAAGGCACGCCACCGTCGACGTCCCCGCCTCCAACCTCAAGAAAACCATCGCAGGTATCCTTCTGCAGGAGGGGTACATTCAGCGGGTGGAATTCATTGAGGACAACAAGCAGGGTGTCATTCGCATCACGCTCAAGTATGCGGGGAAAAAGCCCGTAATTTCCGGGCTCAAGCGCATTTCCAAACCCGGTCTGCGCGTTTACTCGGACTCCGAGAACCTTCCGCGCGTCCTCGGCGGCCTTGGCATTGCGATCGTATCCACATCGAGCGGGATTATGACCGACCGCGCAGCACGTCAGAAAGGCATCGGCGGGGAAGTCCTCGCATATGTCTGGTAATGATTCACTCTGAAAGGGGAAGCCGCGCCGGAGTACGATGCGGCATCTCGCAATCTCAAGAGCAGGAGGACCCTAACACATGTCTAGAATAGGCAGAATGCCGATCGACATCCCGGCCGGGGTGAAAATCGAAATGGACAACGGGACGATCCAGGTATCGGCCGGTACCAAGGTCCTGTCGATGAATGTCCATCCCGACATGAACCTCGAAGTGCGCGACAACCAGATCCTGGTCACGCGGCCTTCGGACAGCAAAAACCACAAAGCCTTGCACGGCCTGACGCGTTCTCTCGTTTCCAATATGGTAACCGGAGTATCCAAAGGCTTTGAGAAAGCACTGGATATCAACGGTGTCGGTTGCAGGGCTCAGAAACAGGGCAACAAACTCGTCCTTAATCTCGGATATTCGCATCCGATCGAGATGGAAGATCCCGAGGGTATCGTCATCGAGGTGCCGGCGCCAAACCGCATCATCGTAAAGGGCGCGGACAAGCAGCTCGTTGGAGAAGTTGCGGCCAAAATCCGCTCCTTCCGTCTACCGGACGCCTACAAGGGCAAGGGAATCAAGTACAGTTACGAGGTTCTCAAGCTCAAGCCAGGCAAAACCGGTTCCAAGTAACCGCGTTTTGAGAAAGGATGAGATCGTATGATAAAGAAAATTGATCGCAGGGCCATCCGCAACCGGAAGCATCTGCGTGTCCGCAAAAAAATAAGCGGTACCGCGGCGCGTCCCCGCCTGTGTGTCTACCGCAGTCTTTCGAACATTTATGCCCAGATCGTCGATGACGAGACCGCGACCACCCTGGTAGCCGCTTCCACTCTGGACAAAGACATCCGTGAGCAAGGATATGGCGGCAACATCAAGGCGGCGGCACTGGTTGGCAAGTCTCTTGCCGGGCGTGCGCTGGCCAAGGGAATCGAGTCCGTGGTTTTCGACCGCGGCGGGTACATCTATCACGGTAGGATCAAAAGTCTGGCCGAAGCGGCGCGGGAAGCCGGCCTGAAGTTCTGACGTTGGAGGTTACAGAATGCGCGTTGATGTCAATACCCTGGACCTGAAAGAGAAAGTCATCCATATCGGGCGCGTTGCCAAGACCGTCAAAGGCGGCCGCAACTTCCGCTTTGCCGCACTGGTGATCGTCGGCGACGAGAACGGCCATGTCGGCAAGGGTTTGGGCAAAGCAGCCGAAATTCCCGAGGCGATCCGTAAAGGGATCGAGGATGCCAAGAAAAACCTGATTGAAATTCCTTTGAACAACACGACGATTCCGCACGAGATCATCGGCAATTACGGCGCGGGAAAAGTCCTGCTCAAGCCGGCCAGCGCCGGTACCGGCGTCATCGCCGGCGGTCCTGTCCGCACAGTGTGCGAACTGGCCGGCATCAAGGACATCCGCACGAAGTCCCTGGGCACGAACAACCCGAACAACATGGTCAACGCAACCATGGAAGGGCTGTCCATGCTCAAGTCCCCGGAGGTGGTTGCCCGTCTGCGCGGCAAGTCCGTCGAGGAGATTCTCGGCTAGGAGGAGGTTTCCATGGCAAATCTGAATGTTACGCTCATCAAGAGCACGAACAGTGCGAAAAAACCGCATGTCGCGACCGTCCGCGCGCTCGGACTGACCAAGATCGGACAAACCGTACAGCATCAGGATAATCCCGCGATTCGCGGAATGCTGCACAAAGTCGCGCATCTGGTCCGTTTCGAGGAAGTATAGGAGGAGAACACCATGAAGCTGAATGAAGTCAAGCCTTCGGCGGGCTCGCGTCAGGGAGCATACCGCAAAGGGCGCGGGGTCGGTACCGGTAACGGCAAAACTGCCGGTCGCGGCCACAAAGGACAGAATTCCCGCTCCGGCGGCGGCGTTCGACCCGGATTCGAAGGTGGGCAGATGCCGATCTTCCGCCGCCTTCCCAAACGCGGATTCAACAACGCCCGGTTTGCGCCGCATTACATCGAAATCAACATCTCTGATCTTGAAACATTTGAAGACGGAACGATTGTGGATGCCGCTGCGCTCAAGGCTTCCCGTGTCATCACGCTTCCCAAAAACAACGACGGCATCAAGATTCTGGGCAATGGCGAACTCACGAAAAAGCTTACAGTCAAAGCGGATGCCTTCACAACCTCAGCGAAAGAAAAGATCGAAAAGGCTGGTGGAACGGCAGAGGAGGTATAACCTGTATGCCCGGTATGCTTGATACGGTTGTCAATGCCTGGAAGTCCGTAGACATCCGAAGAAAAATCGTGTTCACGCTGGCGATGCTGGTCGTGTACTGTGTCGGCAAGGTGGTTCCGGTTCCCGGCATCGACCAGGCGCAGTTTACGGAGCTTCTCAAGCAGTTCGGCCAGCTTGGCCAACTGATGGACATCATATCCGGCGGCGCTCTCAATCAGGTATCGCTCTTCGCCATGGGGATCACGCCCTATATCAACTCTTCCATTATCATGCAGCTGCTTACGGTCGCAATCCCGGCTCTGGAGCGTTTGCAAAAAGAGGGGGAGGAAGGGCGCAAGAAGATCACGCGCATTACGCGCTATGTGACCATCGGATTGGCTCTGTTCCAGGCGAGCGCGTTCCTGTATGCGACCCGGACCGCAATGACCAGCACACTGCCGCCGTTCCTGTCGGCTGTCCTGATTGTGGTTTCCTTTACCGCCGGTACCGCCTTCATCATGTGGATCGGTGAAAAAATCGATCAGTTCGGGATCGGAAACGGGATATCGCTTCTGATTTTTGCGGGTATCGTTTCGCGCGGCCCTCAAATGCTCAACGGCCTCGTCATAGCTGTGAAGGACTGGAGTTACAACATCAGTGTCTTTGCCGCCATCCCGCTCGCGTTGCTGGTCGTTGCGTTTGCCGTTGGGATCATTGCCCTGGTGGTTTATGTTTCTACCGCAGAGCGTCGCATCCCGATCCAGTACGCGAAACGTGTCGTTGGCCGTAAACAGTACGGTGGGCAGAACACCTATCTGCCCATCAAGGTAAACAGCGCAGGCGTGCTGCCGGTCATCTTCGCGATGTCGCTTTTGTCGATGCCTTCGACCATCGTTTCCTTCTTCTTCGCCAAGAGCACGGGACCCATAGCGATGTTCTTTAAGGACTTTGCAAACCAGCCGGTTTATTATCTGGCTTACGCGCTCCTGATCCTCGGATTTACGTTCTTCTACTCGATGATCCAGTTCAATCCGGTGGAGATTGCGAACAATCTGCAGAAGAACGGCGGGTTCATCCCCGGCATCCGGCCCGGCCGGCCGTCCTCGGATTTTATTCTGCGCACTTCGCGGCGGCTCAATTGGTTCGATGCGATCTTCCTGATGGTGATTGTGTTGACACCGGTTGTCCTCGGCGCCATCACAAAATCCTCTTCCTCGCTTTGGTTTGGCGGTACCGCTATCCTGATCGTCGTCGGCGTATCGCTGGATTTGGTCAAGCAAATGGAATCCCAGATGCTGATGCGTCATTACAAAGGATTCCTGGATTGAGTTCCCTGCCGTACCGGGAGGGGCATCCGGCCTGGAGTCGGATGCCCTCCCTTTCGGCTTTTTACGGAGGAATGGAATGAGAACCATCATGCTGGGAGCCCCCGGATCCGGAAAAGGAACCGTCGCCACAAAACTGGCGGTGGTTTATGATGTTCCGCATATTTCGACGGGGGATCTTTTCCGGCATCATATCAAAGAGCACACACCTCTGGGGGAACAGGCTGAAAGTTACATCAGCGCCGGCCGGCTGGTTCCGGACGAAGTCACGATCGGGATGGTCGCCGAACGGCTTAAAGATCCGGACTGTGCCGGAGGATTTATTCTGGACGGATTCCCCCGTACGACCAAACAGGCGGAGTCACTGGATCGTATTCTCGCGGATGATGGTCGCGCGATCGATCTGGTCATCAATCTGGTTGTAAGCGATGACACCATACTTGCCCGCATCTCCGGACGTCGCGTGTGTGCTTCCTGCGGTCAGATCTACAACGTGGATACCCATCCGCCCCGTGCGGAAGGGATTTGCGATCTTTGCGGAGGCAGTCTCATACTCCGTCCCGACGATACCCCTCAAACCGTATTGCGGAGACTGGAAACCTATCGGGTGCAGACCGAACCGCTGATCGAACACTACATCAGAAAAGAACTGTTGATCGAGATCGACAACGAGCATTCCAGTGCGAATACGGTACAGACCATCGTTGCGTTTCTTGCGGAGCTGCACTGATGTTTGTACTTAAAACACCGGAAGAAATCAGGAAAATGGAAAAAGCCGGCCGTGTAGTAGCGCGGGTGCTGGAGGAGATCGGCCGTGCGATCCGTCCCGGCATTTCTACCGCAGACATCGACCGGATCGCCTCCCGTATCCTTTCTGAAGTCCACGCGATACCCTCCTTTTTCCATTATGGCAATCCTCCGTATCCGGCGGCGACTTGTGTTTCCGTCGATTCGGAAGTGGTTCACGGCATCCCCTCGGATACCCGCATTCTCCGTGAAGGTTCGGTCGTCAGTGTGGATTTCGGCGCCTGTGTCGACGGCTGGCACGGCGATGCGGCGCGTACCTTCCTGGTCGGTGAGGTGGCAGACCGTACCCGGCAGCTGGTCACGGACACGGAGATGTGTTTCTGGAAGGGGTTTGAGGCGGCCGTTGTCGGAAATCGGATCGGGGACATCTCCCATGCCGTACAAACCTATGCGGAAGAGCGTGGGTATGGTGTGGTGAGAGAGCTGATCGGACACGGGATCGGACGTCATCTGCACGAAGATCCGGATGTTCCCAACTATGGCCGGCCGGGTCGCGGCGCACGGTTGGTTGAAGGGATGGTTATTGCGATCGAGCCAATGATCAATCTCGGCTCCGCAAATGTCGTGACACTGGAAGACGGCTGGACAGTGGAAACCGCAGACGGTCTTCCGTCCGCGCATTATGAAAACACGGTCGCCATTACTGCGGAAGGACCCCTTCTTCTCACGCTCCCCGGCAGACACGGTCCGGTGCGATTATGAGGGTGTCTACGGCATCTGTTCCGGCTGGACACGTCGTGGAGGCAACGACCGGGCGGGACAGCGGCGGATGGTTTTTAGTGATTGGAACGCAAACCGGCCAGATGATTTGGTTAACGGATGGCGCGAGTCGGCCGTACGACCACCCGAAGAAGAAGAATGTGCGTCATGTCCGCGATCTGGGAGCGCCGCCGAACGCAGAAACAGTATTGACGAACATCGCAAAAACAAACGACAGCGGAGCTAGAAACGCGGCGGTTCGCGCCTGCATCGCCTGTCATCGGATAGCGGTCGGGACGCGGCCGGCCGAACCAGTTGCTGAAACGAAGGAGGAATGCTGACACATGTCGAAAGAAGATGTTATTGAGGTCGAAGGCGTAGTTGCCGATTCGCTGCCGAACGCGGTGTTTAAGGTGAAGCTGGAAAACGGGCATGAGATCATCGCCCATATATCCGGACGTCTCCGTCAGAACTACATCAAAATCCTGCCGGGTGATCGGGTCACAATCGAATTGTCTCCCTATGATCTCAGCAGAGGGCGTATCACCTGGCGCGCCAAATAAAAAAGTTGAAACCTGCGACCAAATCCCGTTTCAACGCTTGATTTTTAGTCAGGTTCTGATAAACTGTTTTAGCATGCGCATATTGTGTACGCAATTGACTTGTGCCCGAAACCTGCACAACCCATCTGTGGATTGCAGACACAATCACCCCGCAGCAAGGAGGTAGCTGACCATGAAAGTACGGCCGTCCGTAAAACCGATGTGTGAGAAGTGTAAAGTCATCAAGCGCAAAGGGAAAGTCATGGTGATCTGTTCGGATCCGAAACACAAACAGAAGCAGGGCTGAGCCGGCCTGCCGGTACGTCCTTCCGGCCTTGCCCGCATCGATGAAGGATGCGTCGGAAGGCCGATACGAACGCCCGCAGCCGACGGTTGCGGGCTGACACGGGAAATTCCATGTGGGGTGCGGCTGCCGTGGTTTCCACGATAACCCCGATCATGTTCATCCTATATAGACCGTTTTTACGTTTTATACGGAGGTAAGACACGAATGGCACGTATATCCGGAGTGGATCTGCCGAACGAAAAGAGGGTGGAAATCGCCCTGACCTATATTTACGGAATCGGGCGGACGGTATCCAACAAGATCCTGGACACCTGCGCCATCAATCCCGACACGCGGGTCAAGGACCTGACCGAGGACGAGATCGCCAAAATCAGGGACACGATTGAGAACAACTTCCGTGTGGAGGGCGACCTCCGGCGCGAAGTCGCGCTCAACATCAAGCGGCTGGTCGAGATCGGTTGTTATCGCGGTCGTCGTCACCGTCAGGGACTTCCTGTCAGGGGACAGCGTACCAAGACCAACGCGAGAACCCGCAAAGGCCCCAGCCGCTCTGTAACCGGCAGGCGCAAATAAGGAGGAGCCCCCAACATGGCCAAAGCAACGAAAAAGACGGCAGCCAGGCCGAGAAGAAGAGAACGCAAGAATATCGACCGTGGGACGGCCCATATCCATTCCACGTTCAATAACACCATTGTCACCATCACGGATCCCGCAGGGAATGCCATTTCCTGGTCCAGTGCCGGTGCGATGGGGATGAAGGGTTCCCGTAAAGGAACGCCGTTCGCGGCCCAGCAAGCGGCTGAAACCGCTGCGAAGACCGCAGCCGACCACGGGATGCGTACCGTGGAAGTCTATGTCAAGGGACCTGGTGCCGGCCGAGAAGCAGCCATCCGATCCCTGCAGGCCGCCGGTCTGGAGGTCACCCTGATCAAGGACGTCACCCCCATACCGCACAATGGATGCCGGCCGCCCAAGCGGCGCCGAGTCTGATCCCGGAGGTATCGTAGAACATGGCAAGATATACCGAAGCTGTCTGCAGGCTCTGCCGCAGAGAGAACGAGAAATTATTTCTCAAGGGTACGCGCTGCTATACGAACAAATGCGCCATTACCCGTCGTTCCTATGTACCCGGCCAACATGGCCAGGGCCGCAAGAAGGTTTCCGAGTACGGCACGCAGCTGCGTGAGAAACAGAAAGCCAAGCGCTTTTACGGCTTGCTCGAAAACCAGTTCCACAACACTTTTCTGACCGCCTCCCGCCTCAAGGGGAAAAGCGGTGAGAATTTGTTGCGACTGCTTGAACTCCGTATGGACAATATCGTTTATCGTATGGGACTGGCCTCCTCGCGCGCTGAGGCCCGCCAGCTCGTCACACACGGCCATTTCACCGTGAACGGCAAAAAAGTCGATATCCCGTCCATCAAGCTCAAGGCCGGTGATGTAATCGCGGTCCGCGAGCGTTCCCGCACTTCCTCCAAATTCCGCGATATGCCGGAACGTCCGATTCCCCAGTGGCTCACGCTCGACCGTGAAGCACTGAAAGGAACCATCGTACAGGTTCCCGCCCGCGGCGATGTCGACCTGGAAGTCCGCGAGCACCTGATCGTCGAGCTCTACTCGAAGTAAGGCTCCCGGTACAGCAGCTTGTGACGCGGCAGATCTGCCGTGTGACAGCCTGATGGAGGAGGAAATGGATGATTGAAATTAAAAAGCCAGTGATCGAGTGTGTGGATGAGAACGCAGACGGTTCCTACGGCAAGTTTATCGTAGAGCCTCTGGAGCGCGGATATGGTATCACCATGGGCAATTCCTTGCGCAGGGTGCTGCTTTCCTCTCTTCCCGGCGCGGCTGTAACGGCGATCCGGATCGAAGGGGTTCTGCATGAGTTCTCTACGGTCAAAGGCCTGATCGAGGACATGACCGAAATCATCCTCAACGTCAAAGGCATCCGGGCGAAACTGCATGTGGACGGTCCAAAGACGGTCTATATCAGCACCGATGAGGGACGCACGGGGATTGTCACCGCAGGGGACATCGTCCGTGACGAAGAGATCGAGATCATGAATCCGGAGCATCCCATCGCGACACTCAACGGCGAGGGGCGTCTGTTCATGGAATTGACCGTCGGAAAAGGCCGCGGTTACAATTCTGCGGAACGGAACAAATGGCCCAACCAGCCAATCGGGGTAATCCCCATCGACTCGATTTTCACCCCCGTAACCAAGGTGAATTATTCGGTTGAGGACACCCGTGTCGGTCAGTTTACGGATTTTGACAAGTTGACGATTGAGGTAACGACGGATCGCACCTTGACCGCCAGCGAAGCGCTCGGATTGGGCGCCGGCATTTTGAGCGAGCACCTGGCACTGTTTGTGGCACTCAACGAATCTGCCGCCGGTCCCAGTTTTAAAGACAGCGAAGACGGAACCGGTCACAACCGGGAACTGGACAAGCTGATTGAGGAACTCGACTTTTCCGTCCGTACCTACAACTGTCTGAAACGTGCCGGGATCAACACGATCGGCGATCTGGCGATCCGTTCTGAGAACGAAATGATGAAGGTTCGCAATCTCGGCAAAAAGTCTCTGGAAGAAGTCATCGAGAAACTGCAAGAATACGGCCTTACGCTGGCGGACGGCAAAGAGTAGGTCGGCACCCACACGATACATCCCGCTTAGGAGGACAAGGGCATGCCTGCACAGAGAAAACTCGGTCGTGCAACAGACATCCGGCTCTCCATGTTGAGAGGCATGGTGACGGATCTGGTCGTACACGGTCGTATCGAAACCACCGAAGCACGTGCTTTGGAGGTCAAAAAGATCGCGGAGAAGCTGGTGACAATAGCGGCGAAAGAGAAAGATAATTTTGAGACCCGTGAGGTTCTCAAGTCTTCCGCCAAGCTCGACAGCAAAGGACGCAAGGTTCTGGTATCCAAAAAATCTAGAAACGGTGCCCGTTATGACGCGGTCGACCGCGAGACGAAGTCGTCGATGGTCCAGGTGGACTTTCCCAGCCGTCTGGCGGCTCGTCGTCTTGCGATCCGCTGGCTCAACAAAAGTCATGATGCAGAAGGCAAAGTGGTCAACCCGGTCGACAAGCTCTTCAATGAGCTCGCGCCTAAATTTGCCGGACGTGCCGGCGGGTATTGTCGCGTGATTAAGCTGGGTCCCCGCCGCGGCGACGCAGCGGAGATGGCTATTCTCGAATTCGTGGAATAACCTTCGCCGACACACGCGGCACTCCAACCATACAGCAACGGGAAGGGGCAGCCGTCAGGACTGCCCCTTTGCGCATTTATTTGTCCCCCGTTGCGTATCGCCCTCCCGGGCGGGATGGGAGAACATGGAAACGTTTATTCAGGTCGAACGTGTCCGTTTTGAATACGATCGTCATACTCCTTACTCTCTGATGGCGGTCTGCGATGTTTCGATGGAGGTCCCTCGCGGCGGCCATGTTGCGGTATTGGGCCGCAACGGTTCTGGAAAATCAACACTGGCCCGGATGCTCAATGCGTTAGAGGTGCCGGATTCCGGCAGAGTGCTGGTACTCGGACAGGACACGGCCGATGATGCGTCCGTCTGGGACATCCGCCGTGCCTGCGGGATGGTGTTCCAGAATCCTGACAATCAGATTGTCGGCACCACGGTGGAAGAGGATGTCGCGTTCGGCCCGGAAAACATCGGGATGCCTCGCGAGGAAATGCGAACGGCGGTCGATCGCGCGCTTGCCCATGTCGGGTTGTCCGACGCCGCAAAAAAAGAACCTCATCTATTGTCGGGCGGACAGAAACAAAAACTGGCGATCGCCGGCATCCTCTCGATGCAGCCTCAGTGTCTGATTCTTGATGAAGCCACTTCCATGCTTGATCCCGTCAGCCGAACGGAGTTCATCCGTTTGGTTACGCGTCTTGGGCGTGAGAACGGATTGACGGTTGTCAACATCACCCATGACATGGAGGAAGTCCTGCTGGCTGACCATGTTCTGGTGCTTTCCGAAGGCAGAACCATCATGGAAGGCACGCCCGCTGAGATATTCGACCACCCGGAGCGGATCCAGGCGGAGGGGCTGGATGTTCCCGCCCATATAGAAATTGCGCACAGAGTCGCAGTGATGGGGGATATTCCACTTGTTCCGCTGGAGACGTCTACAAAGACGGGAGCGGTAGACGCGATTATGCGTGTCCTGCGAACATCCTCGCGCCTGCGTGAACATAGCCCGCAGATCCGGCGTAGAGTCATAGAAGAAGAACGCGATCCCGTCGAGCCCATCATTGCGGTGAACCAGTTATCCCATACCTATACGCCCGGAACACCGTATGCAACCGAATCCCTGCATGACATCTCTTTTTCCGTCCAGCCCGGCGAGCTGCTTGGCATTGTCGGTCACAGCGGCTCGGGGAAATCGACCCTTATCCAGCATCTGAACGGACTGATTCGACCTGCGCCCGGAGTCATCCGTGTTTTTGGGATGGATCCTTCGGTCAATGCGGATATCCGTAAAATACGCCAGCGGGTCGCTCTGCTGTTCCAGTACCCGGAGCATCAGCTGTTTGAAGAGACGGTCTTCGAGGATATTGCGTTTGGCCCCCGCAAAATGGGACTGGATAAACAGGAAGTGGATCGGCGTGTGCGGGAAGCGGCACTGGTCGTCGGACTTTCCGAATCCGATCTCCAGCGCTCTCCGTTTGAATTGTCCGGCGGGCAAAAACGTCGTGCCGCAATCGCGGGTGTCCTGTCGATGGAACCCGACATTCTGGTGCTGGACGAGCCGGCTGCCGGGTTGGATCCTGCAGGTAGAGACGAAATTCTCGGCTATGTCGCAAGTCTGCGGGAACGAGGGATCACAATCCTTTTGGTCTCTCACAGCATGGATGATATCGCTCGTCTGGCGGACCGTGTTCTGGTGCTCGCAAACGGCCGGATTGTTTGTTCCGGCACGCCTGCGGAAGTATTTACCCGGCCGGATGACATGTCTGCCGCAGGTCTGCTGCTACCCGCGACCTCTGTATTCCTGATGGAAATGAAACGCAGGCTGCCCGGGATTGATCCTGCGCAGTTTACGCCGGAGAACGCAGCAAAAGAGATCTTGCGCGCCTGGTCTGAAGGGGGGGATCGGCTATGATGGACAACATCACCCTCGGCCGCTATTACCCGGGGGATTCGCCACTCCACAGGATGGATCCGCGCCTAAAAATCCTCGTAGCGATTTTGACGATGACCGCAGTGTTTCTGATCAAAAAGCCGTTTGCGATTGCCGTGTTGACCGCGGGGATCGGAGGTGGCATTGCCCTTTCCCGGATTCCGTTCCGTCAGGTGTTGCGCAGTGTCCGCCCGATCCTTTTTGTGATCCTCTTCGCATTCTTCCTCAATTTGTTTACGGTTCCCGGCAACGAGCTGGTCAAGCTGGGGCCGCTGCGCATCACCGATGCTTCGATTGAGACCGCGATTCGCATGGCGCTCCGGCTGGTACTGCTCATTGTGTCCACATCAGTTATCTTGACACTGACTACGACCCCGATTCTGATCGCCGATGCTTTGGAGTCCCTGCTGAAGCCACTCGAGCGGCTGCGGTTTCCGGTGCACGAACTTGCGATGATGATGTCTATTGCACTCCGCTTTGTGCCGACTTTGTCCGAGGAGACAGCCAAGATCATGAAGGCGCAGTCTTCCCGCGGAGCGGACTATGATACCGGCGGGGTGATCCAAAAGGCCAGGGGATTGGTTTCGGTACTGGTACCTTTGTTTATCTCCGCTTTCCGGCGGGCGGAGGATCTTGCCGTCGCGATGGAAGCCCGATGCTACCGCGGCGGGAAGGGGCGTACCAAACTCAAGGTGATGCGGCTGACCCGGCTGGATGCGTGGGCTGCTGTCGTATTTGTTCTGTTTATTGCAGTTTTGTGTTTTCTTCAGTTCGCCTCCCTGAATCCCTGACGTATTTTTTGACTCGGGGTTGCGATACAAAAACCGGCGAGGAGGAATCCGGTATGGAATGGTACATCGGCATGGATCTGGGCGGCACCAAATGTGCGGCTGGCATTGTGGATTCGGAAGGTCGTCTGCTCGCACGGGATTCCATCCGGACCGGGGCTCATCGTCCCGCCCGGGATATTTTAGACGACATGGCCGCACAGGCGATGAGACTGGCCGCAAGCCTGGGTGCCGACCGTGCAAAGCTGCGGGGGATCGGTATCGGATCGCCCGGTACGCCGGACAACCGGCGGGGCGTTGTACTCTATTCCAGCAATCTCCCTTTCCGCGCTGATACAGCGATCCGGGAAGCGTTGATGGCTCGGACGGGAATGCCGGTACATCTGGAGAATGACGCGGCATGTGCCGCCTTGGCCGAAGCGCGTGTGGGTGCGGCGCGCGGCATGGCTGACGCGGTCACGTTGACGCTCGGCACAGGTGTCGGGTGCGGGATGGTGCTGGGCGGACGGATCTACCATGGATTCAATAATGCCGCTGGTGAATTCGGGCATACGGTTCTGGTGCCCGGGGGCGAGCCCTGCCCCTGCGGCAGGAGGGGATGCTTTGAGCAATACGCGTCAGCCACAGCGCTGATCCGGGAGACTCGACGCGCAATGGCACGCCGTCCGTCATCGTTGCTTCACCGGTTTGCCAGAGAAGAAGGAAAGGTGAGTGCACGTACTGCTTTCGTAGCCATGCGGGCGGGAGATGCCGCCGCTCAAGCAGTGGTCTCGGACTACATCCGCATGCTTTCCGAGGGCGTAACCAATCTCGTCAATATTCTCATGCCTTCGATTTTACTTGTGGGCGGGGGTGTTTCCAACGAAGGGGAGTCCCTGCTGGAGCCTGTACGTGCCTATGTGGAAGAACATGCGTATTACGGGGAGAATGTCCCTCATACCAGGATCGCGCTTGCCGCGCTTGGCAACGAGGCTGGAATCATTGGTGCGGCTTTGATGGCTGCGGAGTCCGACGCGGAATGATCCGCTCGATCGCACTTCTGACGGAATACGACGGCACACGCTTTTCCGGATGGCAGAGTCAATCCAATGGGCGGACGGTTCAGCATGTACTTGAAACCGCACTGGAAGGTCTGTTCGATCATCCTGTCAGGGTGACCGGGTGCAGCCGTACCGACAGCGGTGTACATGCGCTGGGGCATGTATCGCATTTTGAGGCACGGGGCAGCATCCCGACCGACCGGATTCCCTATGCGCTCAATGCGGTTCTGCCGGACGACGTGGCGGTGCGGTGCGCCAGAGAGGTGCCTGCGAATTTTCATGCCCGGTACGATGCCTGTGCGAAACGCTATGTGTACCGCATACGAAACTCCCGCTGCCGTCCGGTGCTGGATCGCGCTACTGTCAGCCATGAGCCGCGTCCACTGGATGTTGGTGCGATGGTCGCGGCTGCCGCTTTTTTGATCGGCCGGCACGATTTTTATTCGTTTATGGCAGCTGGTTCCACTGCAAAGACGACGGTCCGTACCCTGTACGACATCCGGATCTGCCGGGATCCGAAGGATCCGGTGATCGCAATTCATGTCACAGGCGATGGATTTTTGTATAATATGGTTCGAATCCTGTCCGGTACTCTGTTGTATGCCGGATTGGGTAAAATCCTGCCGGAGGACATATCCGGTATCCTGGCCGCATGCGACCGACGACTGGCTGGAAAGACACTGCCCGCGCGCGGCCTTACATTGGAAGCGGTGTTCTATCCTATGAATGGACGGATTGAGACCCTCGACGGAGAACTCCTTTCGCCCGCCTGGACGGAAGGGGAGGCACAAGGTCTCCCAAAAGGAGAAACACATGGCACCTGACAAAAAATGGACCGATCGTACCAATATGACCATGCTGACCGATTTCTATGAACTCACGATGTCCCGTGGGTATTTCGACAACGGGATGGAGAATACATGCGCCTACTTCGACCTGTATTTCCGCAGTGTCCCGCAAGGCGGCGGATATGCGATCATGGCGGGAGTCGAACAGATGGTCGACTATCTGCAGTCTCTGCATTTCACGGAAGACGATCTGTCGTTTCTGGCAGGCACCGGGCAGTTTGACGTATCTTTTCTCGACTATCTCCGGCACTTCCGGTTCGCGTGCGACGTATGGGCAATTCCGGAAGGAACACCGATCTTTCCAGGAGAG